>CAJQQR010000243.1 GCA_905480545.1 uncultured Pirellulaceae bacterium | reverse complement strand
TTCAGACGCTATCGAGTCGCATCGGTGAAGTATCCACCAAGACGATGGAAGAAATGACTTGGATCTCGCCCCAACAATTAGAGTATCGCCAAAGCTTGGACGGGGAAGAAACTCATTTGTCGACCGTAATCCTACCCATCTCCGATCCGAGGCGTCCGGAAATCGCTGGAACACCAGTGACGCTCGCGCCAGCAAAATCAGCCTACCCAGCTGAATTTCAACCGATCCATCAGGGATTCGAGAATGCCCCGCAAAACCAACGTGGTCTTGGGCAGGAAGAACTGGATCACTTAGCTCGGCAAACCGGGGGACAACAACGATTGGACATGCAAGGGATCTGGGAATCCATTCCATCCATTCTGGAACTTCGCTCGATTGCCAGTTGGCTTTACATGCTGACGATGGTTCTGGTTCTGACCGAGGTGCTCGAACGGCGTACGGGTTATGTTGGGCAAATACTATCAGTGCTAGCATCAAGAAATTCATCGAAGCAGAGGCGGACTCAGGCAATTCAAGCTTCACGCGTTGTTGAGCAAGGGTTTCCGGATGACGTCGGTGCCGATGACGGGCCGGAACGATCAGGCAAATCTGCAGGCTGGCGATCAGCTATCTGGCGAATCGCAACTTTAGGAGGTCTCGGCACAGGAAGACCGGAAAACAGCACAACAGGCCCTCGGATGACTTCAAACACGCCGGAGTATTCCAGCCAAATCGACGAATCGACTGACACCGGCGGTTCAACACTGCGGAGCGATAGGGAAAGTCATCCCCAAGAGGAATCGAAAACCGGGACAGTGACCGATGCATTGGCCAAAGCCCGTGCAAAAAGTCGCGATCGAATGAAAAAGTAACTGAGAACATTGTGCGCGGTTGGCAGCGTAATTCTTCGATCAAAACCGACGTTTTCGACTTTGATGACCAATTCGCAGCTTTATCTTGAAATAAGTAGCTTGATTCTGGGGCAAAACAGCCTGATAGCGATTGAAAAAAAGTGGCGATTCCTCGAAAATCGAATTGGGATTGTGTTACATTCGCCGCAACCTAAAATCTTCAATTCGCTCAATCAGTCGAATGGCGGAAGCCGCTGATTTTCGTTCCGAGATTAATACATCGCGAACGGGAATGAGTTGTCGGTCAGACTCTTTCGAATAAAATTCGATTTCGAGGCTCCACATCCGATCCGTAAAATTTCTGAGCCCAATCAGGTAGTTAAAAAGAGAACGAAATGTCAGCTGGACCACTTCATTGGTTTCGAAAATATCAAAAAAGTATGCTGGTGGTTTTCGGCGTTCTTTTAATGTTTGTATTTACGGTCGGTGGTGTCATCGACCAGTGGTTTAGTGGTCGAACTGGTCAAAATGTGACGGTGCGGCAAGTGGCGAGCACCAGTTTCGGTACGTTTACCAATAAGCAATTACGCGATTGGTACGAAGCGCATCAAGACACCGTTGATTTCACTCGGCGACTGGCTGATCTCGCTGGAAGTACACAAGGTGCCAATGGCGAGTTTTTGTCAAAAGCAAAAGCAAATCCAATCAGTGCCATCCAGAACTCGCCCTTGGAATCTCGAGACCGAGCCATTCTACGCCGCATGGCTTTGACAAAATTCGCTGAAGATCAAGGCGTATTTATCGGTGAAGAAACCATTGATGAGTACTTCAACAAACTCTGCAACAATGAATTGGGCAATCAAGGCCAAACAGTCGAGCAATTCAACAAGGAGTTGCAGCGATATTCCTTAAGTATGATTAAGAGCCATCTGAAAAAAGAACTGTTGGCTAATTACGCAGGACGACAATTGACTTCTGGTTTTGGTGGCGATCAACCAACTCCAATTGAGGTTTGGGAGGGGCACAAACGCCTCAAAGAGAAAGCTGAAATCGAATTCATGACGCTTTCGGTTGATGATTTCTTGGACAAGGTTTCAGGTGAACCTGACAACGAGAAAATGAAAAAGCTTTACGACGAAGGCGTCGACCGAGTGCCAAATTTCTCCTCCGGGCCCGGATTCAAAACTCCACGCACGGTTACCGTCGGCTATTACGCTATCGACCGAAACAAATACATTAAAGAAGAAGAAGCAAAAATAACCGAAGCTCAGATTTTAACCCAATACGAGGAATGGGTCGAAAACGAAGACTCCCGTGTCCTCGAGAGCAGACCTGGTGCTGGCTTTCTTCCGGGCAACGATGGTCAATTTTCACCGAACGATCTCGAAAGTGGTTCTGACGAAAAAGCAACGGAAAAAGCGCCCGATGCCAATACAGAAACCTCCCCTGCGTTGGAAGCTCCAAAGAATGACGCCGATGCGGCTAAAAATGAAAAAGCACCCGCCGATGAAAAAACGAAGAATGCCAGCGAAATAAAGCCCAGCGAAATAAAGCCCAGCGAACCCAAAGCTGATCCGGCGAAAGCAAAATCGACAACTGATGAGCCTGCGAAAACGGATGACGCGAAAACGGCCCCTGAAAAAACGGCCCCTGAAAAAACGGATGACGCGAAACAAGAGCCAAAGAAGGCGGATCAAAGCAGTGTAAACGCCGAACCGGACTCTTTCTACTATGTTTCTATTCAGGATGAACCGAAACAAAAGGAACCAGCCAAACAAGAGGCTGTGAAGCAAGAAGTTGAAACGAAGAAGCAAGGCGAGCCACCTGTAACAAACGACACCAAAAAAGCAGACCCGCCAACCACTGACGACTTGCCTACGATTGAAGAAACGGCCACCAAACCCGCAATTCAAGATCCGGCGAGTTCGGGCGAAAAGACGCCAGCGAGCGACCAAGCTCAGCCGGATCCGGTCTCCCCGTTGGACGTACAAAAAGCGATTGATGAAGCAAAAACACGCGTAGATGACAAACCGATCATCAAACCGCTTGATGACGAGCTGCGAGATACGATCCGAAAGTTCCTTGCGAGAGATTCAATCGACGCGATCAACAAGAAGATCGATACCGATCTTGAAAACGTTCGCCGGCAGGTAGGTGATTATCTTTATGACTACGAAGCCCATGCCGAAAACCCAGATCAGTATCCGGCACCAAAGCGTCCTGCGTTTGAAAAAATGGCTGAGAGCCTTGACCTGACTTTCGTTGAATATGAAAGCATCGGTCTGGATGAGCTAGGAAAAACTGAGTTTGGTAAAGCCCCGGCTGACTCGCCCGAATTACCAAGAGGATTTACGACCGCTCAAAAAATCTACGTTGACTTTGAGAATGGTGGAAGCGCTTCTGTTGAGGACACGATTCCCAACTCAAAAAATGTTCAATTTGTGTACTGGGTGACCGATCGAAAATTTGCCAAAAAAGTATCCTTTGCCGAGGCAAAACCAGCGATCATCAAGTTTTACCAGCGAACCGAAGCCCTCAAGCTTGCAGAAGCCGAAGCCCAAAAAATTGCGAATGACGTTTCCGCACAGAACAAACTTTTGTCGGCGGAATTTGGCGACAAGGTAAAAGCGTCGGAACCGTTTGGATGGTTAGCTGAAGACTTTCGCTGGCGATTGATGCAAAGCAACCCTCAAATGGCACAAATGGTCATTCAGCAGCTTGGCAGGCCTTCATCTCCAATTGAACTGGGCAAAATCCAACCAAAGAAAGTGGACGCAAACGCGGAAGAAGCCCCCGAGCCACTGGAAGGTATCGGCAACAACTTTATGGAAAAAGTTTTCGCACTCAGTGAAAACGAAATCGGTTACGCACCAAATTTTGAAAAAGATACCGTTTATGTTTTTCAGGTCATTAAAAAGATGGAACCGACGGAAGTAGAAAAGGAATTGATTTTTACGACAGACGCGTTCCCGGTTGCGTCCACCGGTGGACAAGTCAACCAACAAATCCCGAAAAATGATTTTAGTTCCGAATTAGCCGAAATGTACGACATTAAGTGGTTTGGTGAACGCGAGTCAAAATAGCGATGATGCGTTGCCGCCCGTAACTTAATGGCAAACCAAAAAACAGTTTCAATCCAACACCACGCTCGAAAAAGCGTGGTTTTTTTATGGAACCCTCGACGAGACTTTGGAACATTCTTTCGAAATTCCTTGCATTCAGGTTGCAAAGTTTGGATGATAAACGAACTGATGTTGGCCACATGATTATTAATTTTGCCCGACCACCAATCGGTCAATTTACAACAGGATCATTAACTTTCAGCGAGTGCGAATCGTTGAATTGACAAGCCTAATCCGGAGGTGTTTTATGCAGCGACGCTCTTTTATATCATCAGCAGCGGTTGCGTCATCTTTGTTCCTCGGCTCGTTACACCGCATGTCAACCAAAGCCTGTTTCGCTGAAGAAGTTACGCCTGTTGACGTCTTGGTGAACAAAAAAACAAGGTCCGCTATCGAAAAGGGGCTGGAGTATCTCAAACGAAAACAGCTCAAGAACGGCAAAAACAAGGGTGCGTTCGGAAATTCCGGTTACCCTAGCGGCGTTGCCGTAACGTCCCTGGCTGGACTGGCATTTTTGTGCAGCGGTTCGACGCCGGTGAGTGGCCCCTATGCAAAACACATTGATGCGTGCGTCGACTTTGTCGTCAAGCATGTACGGGAAACCGGTTACATCGCCCGTTCCGATGGATCAGGTTTCTCCAATATGTATGGGCACGGATATGCAATGCTATTCCTTGCCCAAGTCTGCGGCATGTCTAGCAACAAGGAGGTGAGTACCAAACTTGCCGAAGCGATCAAGATGACTTGTGGAATTCAGAATGCCCAGGGCGGATGGCGATACCAGCCCCGCAAGGCAGACGCCGACCTTTCAATTACGATCTGCCAAATCATGGCGATGCGGGCCGCTCGCGATTCCGGAATGCAGGTCCCCGACGAAGTCCGAACCAAATGCATTGAGTACGTCAAAAAAAGCCAAAGGGCGGATGGCAGCTTCCAGTATACGCTTGCTGGAGGGCGAACAAGTGTCGCGTTAACTGCTGCCGGAGTCGTGTCGTTGTATAGTGCTGGCATCTACGAAGGCGACAATATTGAGAAAGCTCTAAAATGGATTATGGCGAGAAAGCCGGGTAAAGGCGTCTCATCCAGCCAAGTCAGTCCGATGAATTACTACTACGCCCATTACTATGCAGTGCAGGCAATGTGGCATGCACAAATTCAGCATCCCGAATATTGGAATGAATGGTACCCGGCAATTCGAAACGAGTTGTTCGAAAAACGAAGCGGTGATGGCTCTTGGCCCGATGGCCGCGTTGGTCCAGAATTTGGAACGGCAATGTCCTGCATCATTTTGCAAATGCCATTCAATTACTTGCCAATCTTTTCGCCCTAACACTATTGGTTTGCGGCAATAAAAAAGGGCGTGATTCAGCCGCTCATTGTCCACAAGAAGCAGAGGCGAAGTTCATCTGAAACAAGCAAACCAGTTAAGGTCGATAAGCAGATCGTTTCTGTAAAATACGAGCTTCAGCGCAAATCAAACGTTTCTTTGATTTCAAACGTCTTCTTGTTCTTTTGGAAGATCGTGGACGCTTGAAAGTTCGGATCATGATCAAAAAACAGTGTCACCTCAGAGTTGGCAATCGCATCCAGTATTTCGGCTTTCTTACGACGGACATCCAATTGAAATGCATCGTAAGCCATCGTCCAAAACACGTTGAGGTGCGCTGAGGTGGGACAGATGTCCCCCAAAAAGATCCCGTGTTGATCGCCGGACTTGATCTCAATCAACTGATGTCCAGCAGTATGCCCACCGGTCGGTTGCACAAAGATTCCATTGATTATTTCTGAATCACCGGAAACGGGCTGGCATTTAGCATTCTCCGACCAGAACCGAATTTCCGCATCGTAATAATTCCCTTCCAATTCAGCGGCCATTCCGATCGCATCTGCCATTTCTTTCTCTTGAAAGATATGGACGGCGTTAGGGAATGTGACTTCCAATTCACCACCTGAATTCAAGCAAGTTGCCCCACCGACATGATCGAAATGGAGATGTGAAAAAATCACATGTGTGACATCACCTCGATCAAGATTGTTTGAGTTCAGATGACTGATGAGTGCATTGCCAGGCGCAGCATCGATAAACGAAAGTTGTTTTTCAGAGAGCTTGCTGCCGAAACCGGTGTCGCACAGGACGATTGCATCAGGCGTCCGAACAAGCAGGCAATTGGTATCAAGCTGAACTCGATTCAGCTCATCGGATTCGGATTTCCGATTCCAAAGCGTTTTAGGCACGACGCCAAACATCGCGCCGCCATCCAAACGGAATCGGCCACCACTGATACTCTGGACTTCAAATTCGCCGAACTTCAATTTCGAAACCGATCGGTATTAGGAATTCGTCTTTTAGACGTACGAGTTTTAGCTTGCAGGTTCTTCTCGGGCCGTCGGCATCGATTCAGACCATGCTTTGAGGAGAATCGGCTATCAAGCCCATTCATGACCGGTCGTTTTTCTGACTCGCTCATCAAAGCTTCCCAACAAACCGCCGATCACATCCCATTTCGCGGGACGACGAACCTCAATATCACCATGCTGATTGATACGGACAATCGAAAAATCCGTGATTCCAGCGCCAGCAAGATCGGTAATTTGCAACTCATCATCCTTGATGATTTCATTAAGTTGCTTTCCTGTCATTTCAATAAACTTCATGGTTGACCAAAGATCAGAATTCAAGATGAGTCGTAATTTGAACGACAGTTTAGCATGGAATCGATTTTTACGTGACTACTTGGTTACTTTTTCCACGATACGCACCATGGAGATTCCGTTGCGTAAAAGGATCATTCATAATCACGCATACTGCAAAAAAATCGGCCCCATTCAGGCTGCAGATGAAACCTCGATGGTCGCCATTTTGTTGAAACATGCGAAATGTTAAAACAGTGTTAAAGTTGATAAACAAGTTTGAAAAAGGATGACAAGATGGATGAACCGAAAGTCGCTGGCACTTCGCCCTGCCAGGTCGAATTAGTGGCAGGAAAAAAGTATGCATTTTGCACGTGTGGTTTGTCAGATTCGCAACCCTTTTGCGATGGCAAACACAAAGGCACCAAGTTTTCACCGAACGTTTTTGAAGCGGAAGAGAGTAAAACAGCTTACCTCTGCGCCTGCAAAAAAACGGGAAATGAACCTTATTGCGACGGAACGCACAAAGAATTAGGCGAATCATAGTCAGATTCTAATGGAGTGATTTACGAAAAAAGAATAAACTAGTTAATAGACAAATGCTGAAGCCGCGAACTGCGGCAGCAGCCTCGATTGAACCCAACCTCTATTTCAATCGAAAGCACAGATCCCCCTTCCCTCCTTGAAAATTTCTTCACGTGCATCGGAAATCCATCCGCCTTGTTATCTGCTCAGTCGTAATCGCAGCACTCGATCTGGTCTTTGGCCCAGTTCGTTGCGAGCAAGCGCGAGGGCAGGACCTTGCGAGCCAGCGACAGGCCTTTACTCACAAGGTCAAACCTATGGTCGAGCAGTATTGCCTCGATTGCCATAGCGGCGATTCATCTGAGGGTGACTTCGACCTTGGTGGATATCGATCAGCGGACGAAGTATTGGAGTCCCGTGAGGCATTGCAAAAAGCACTTCAACGTATTCGCTTCGGTGATATGCCGCCAAAAGATGAAGTTGAACTCAACGATGATGAGCGAACCAAATTCATCAAAGAACTCGATGATCTTTTAAATAAAGTTGACTGCACCCAAGGAACCAATCCAGGTAAAGTCACCATTCGTCGGCTCAACCGAATCGAGTATCGCAATACCATCAAATCATTGATCGGAGTTGATTATCGACCGGCAGCAGGTTTCCCAGGTGACGATGTTGGATATGGCTTCGACAATATTGGTGACGTTCTTTCACTACCTCCCATTCTCCTGGAAAAGTATCTGGTCGCTGCAGAATCGATTTCCAAGCAAGCCATCGTAACGGGGCAATCCAAGTATCAACTTGACGAGTCGGTATCGGGAAATGAACTGATTGGCGACGGTGCAAACAATGGCGAGTCTCGAAGGCTGGCAACCGTAGGCACAACGCGATGGCGAGTCGAAGTCCCATCAGAGGGAAAGTATCGCTTGGAATACACTGTTTACGGTGAGCAAGCAGGTAACGAACCGGTGCAACTCGAATTGATTTCGGGCCGTGATTCGATTCGAAAATCAACGATCCGTGCGACCGGAAAAAAACCTGTGACATTAACCCAGGAGATTCGACTCGCCCGTGGAATTCGTTCCATTGGCTTTCGATTCCTAAATGATTTTTACGACCCAACGGCAAAGGACCCAAACCTTCGCGACCGAAACTTGGTCATAACAGAATTGACACTGATCGGACCGGTCGACAAACAGCGGGAATATCCAGCAACCCATCAACAGATTTTCTTCATAAAGCCATCTGATAAAATCTCCGAAGATGTCGCTGCTCGGCGGATCCTAACCCGCCTGGCCAGCCGCGCTTTCCGACGTCCGGCAAACGAAAGCGAGATCAACCGGTTGCTCCAGCTCGTTAAGTTAGCGAAAGAGAATAACGACACGTTTGAGGATGGAATTCAGCTGGCGCTTCAAGCCATTTTGGTTTCCCCCCATTTTCTTTTCAAAGTTGAAACGCCGACAAAACCGAATTCAACACGAGACCTCAACGACTACGAATTGGCGACGTCGCTGTCCTATTTTTTGTGGAGCAGCATGCCCGATGATGAGCTCTTCAAAATCTCACTGGATGGCAAATTGAGAACCAGTGATACGCTGCGGAAGAATGTCCGGCGTATGCTAAAGGACAATCGGGCGTCCGAGCTGGTCACAAATTTTGTCGGCCAGTGGTTGCAGCTTCGCAATCTTCAAGACGTTTCGATTGATGAAAAGAAGTTTTGGCGATTTAAACCAGAGCTTCTTTCCGCGATGAAAAAAGAAACCGAATTGTTTACCTGGGACATTGTCCAGCGTGACGCCAGTATTTTGGAGTTTCTCAATGCTGACTTTACCTTTGTTAATAAATCACTCTCAAGACACTATGGCTTGAGTCGCGACGAGCGTCCTGAAACAGACGATGAATTCAAACGGGTTTCGCTAACGGGTACCAAACGTGGTGGGCTTTTAACCCAGGGTTCCATTCTGGTCATTACCTCAAATCCAACTCGCACATCACCGGTAAAACGCGGTCGTTGGGTGCTGGAAAACTTATTAAACATGCCACCACCACCACCCGCTCCGAATATTATGGAGCTGGAAGACCAATCTGAGTTAACTGGAACGCTACGTGAAAAGATGCAGCAGCATCGTGAGAATCCAAACTGTGCGTCCTGTCATGCCCAGATGGACCCGCTTGGGTTCGCCATGGAAAACTTTGATGCGATCGGACGTTGGCGGGAAACAGACGAAAAACAGCCGATTGACGCAACCGGTGAGCTACCCAATGGCAAGAAATTTAGCGGGGTAAAAGAGCTGCAGCAACTATTATTGACGGAAAAACAGGACCAATTCGTCCGTTGTGTCGCAGAAAAGATGTTAACCTTCGCGTTGGGGCGAGGAATTGAGTACTATGACCGCTGCGCAGTCGATAAGATTGTAGAGCACGTCAAAAAGAATGATTTTCGTTTTTCGGAGTTGGTCATTGCCATCGTGGAGAGCGAACCGTTTCAAAAAAGAAGAGGCACAGTCAAATGAGTCAACTTTCTCGACGATCTGTTTTACGTGGGCTTGGCACCGCAGTCGCATTGCCAGCACTTGAGGCCATGGCGGCTCCAATTGCCCCAGTGATGTCATCATCAAACGCCGCGGCCAACGGACCCATATCTGGTGCGACCGGAGCCCCCAAGCGAATGGCTTTTTTATATGTGCCCAACGGGATGCATATGCAGGAATGGACGCCTGAAAAAGAAGGAAGCGATTTCGAGTTGAAAAACATTCTCAAGCCAGTCGAAAAATTCAAATCGAAAATGAACTTGCTCAGCGGCTTGACCCTCAATGGAGCTCGAGCGTTGGGAGATGGTGGTGGTGATCATGCACGCTCGGTTGCCGCCTACTTGACCGGCGCCCATCCCAAAAAGACTGATGGAAAAGACATCAAGAACGGTGTTTCAATCGACCAAGTTTTTGCGGATGAACTTGGTTTTGCAACGCGGTTCGCCTCATTGGAATTGGGCACAGAGGCCAGTTCGCAGTCTGGTCGTTGTGATTCGGGCTATAGCTGCGCGTATTCCTCGAACATGAGTTGGCGAAACTCAGAAACACCGGTAGCCAAAGAGGTGAACCCAAAGGCTCTCTTTGACCGCTTATTTGGAAAGGGTTCGATCAAGGAAAAAGGCGAAGCGAAGCTGAAGCGAGACAAGTACAAAAAAAGCATTTTGGACTTTGTGATGGAGGATGCTGAAAAGCTCAAGAAAGGGCTTGGAGTGAACGACAACCGAAAGCTCGATGAGTATCTTTATGCTGTCCGCCAAGCCGAAAAACAGGTCGTGGGCGTTGATAAACTTTACATTCCCGAATCAGACGTTGAAGATTACCCTCGACCGGCAGGCGTGCCAAGCGAATACGAATCCCATGTCAAATTGATGCTTGACTTGATGGTTCTCGCGTTCCAAACGGACAGTACCCGAATGCAGACATTCATGTTCACCAATGCGGGGAGCAACCGGAACTATAAACAGGTGGGTGCGAACATGGGACATCATGATTCCTCGCACCATGGCAAGAGCAAAAAGAAACAAGAGAATATTGAAAAGATCAACACATACCACGCTACGCTTCTTTCTCATTTCTTAGCGAAACTCGATGCCGTGAAGGAAGGTGATGGAACGCTACTCGATAACAGCGTCATTATGTACGGCAGTGGCATTGGCGATGGAAACAGGCACAATCACGACAATTTGCCAATTGCTTTGTTTGGTTCGGGTGGCAAAAGCTTCGAAACCGGACGGCATCTCCGATTTAGTCAGGAAACGCCACTCACCAATTTGTATATGACGTTGCTGGATCAAGTTGGCATCGAATTGAAATCGTTTGGTGACAGCAATGGCAAGCTGAAAATATAACGCCTTGATTCTTACGAAAGCAATTAGCGATCGCGAACGGAATCCATGCTTTGGCCGTTATTGAACATCTTGCAGCCACTGCTTAAGGACCCATCCGACTTTGGCTAGTGAAACGGCGGAGCAATTTTCGGGAATATCTTTCTCTGTATGCCAGTATGCATTGCGCGCTCCGGGTGTTGGGTAATCGAAATCGATGATATCTGTTGTTGGAATTCTTGCGATTTCATTCATCGGTAAATGATCGTCGCGAACGAGGTGTCGCTCGCGTGGTACAAACTCCCTTACTCCCAACTTTCGGGCCGTTCCCCAAATGCCCTTGGTCAGTTGCGGAGCGAACCTCATGCTATTCTTTTCATAAAAAAGATTAAGATTCGCGTCGCCGATCATATCAACCAAAACGCCAGAAACGTACCGATACGCTGGCGGGTTTTTGACATAGTCATTTGAAAAATAGTTCGAACCGATAAATAGTGGATCACGACGGCGTTCGTAAACCAGTTCTTCCGCATCGAAAAACACAAAATCAACGCCATATTTGCAGGTCAATTTTGGCATCAACTTTCCCAGTTCGTGGAAAAGTGCGACACCACTCGCTCCATCATTCGCACCCAGAAAAATCCCTTTCGGATTGAAGGGATCCTTGTCAGGAAACGGTCGCGTGTCGTAATGGCAACATAAAACAAGCCGATCTTTTTTATCGGGATGCCACTGAACAATCAGATTCATGACTGATGTTTTTTGACCATTTTCTGGATGATCAATTTGAAAGCTTTGCTTTTTGATCGTCGCGCCCAACCGCGTAAAATGCTTAATGAGCATGTCTTGTTGTGCCAGCATCGCAGATGAACCGGTAACTCTAGGCCCCAACCTGCATATTTCATGCAACGTCTGATAAGAGGCCTTTCCGTCGAACGGGATCTTTGCAAGCTTGGCTTCATCCGAACGCGAGTACCTAATTTGAGCGGATAGACTTGCGCTCGGTAGAATACTCAGTGCGGTGATTAACGAAACGGTCATCCACAAAAAAAATTTCATTTTCCCGCCGTAAGAAAATTGCCCGAAAAGTTGCAACAAAACGATAGAATTCGAGAAAACAGAACTGGAGCTAATGCTTGTTTGATAAGGCTTGATGCGGATCGATCGCGAAGGCCTGTTCCCATTCTAGGGTATCTTTCGAAACGGGAAAACGGAAAAACGCAATCCAAATAGACTTGAAAGTGATATGAGCACGAAATTAACAATTACCGGTGGCATCGGAATTGCGTTGTTTGCATTCGCTGCTGTGTCGGGCAATACGATGGCGTTTGGGAATTCAGATGCCTATCCGGCGATTCCGATTTCAGACAATGACGAGCATACGACTCCACCAATAGTGATTGTCTATTCCAACCAATATTCCATTGATTTGGGTGGTTTAGAACGATTCCATCCGTTTGATATCCACAAATACAAAAAAATCGTGAGGCAACTCCGCAACGACGGTTTACTGAAGGCAGAGCTACTCTTCGCTCCCCAACAGATCACCACAGCAGAAATCCTGCGTGTGCAATCACAAGCGTTTCTTGACTCGCTTAAGAACAAAAAAAACGTCGTGCAGTATCTAGAAGCTGATGCCTTGAACCTCGTTCCACTTGGCATTTTGGAATCAGGAGTTTTGAAGCCCCTCCGCTACTCAGCCGGTGGCACAGTGATGGCTGCCGATTTGGTGATAAAAAACAAATCGATCGCAATCAATATTGGTGGCGGCTATCACCACGCGAAACCTGATCGGGGCGAGGGGTTTTGCATTTACGCAGATATTCCGATTGCAATTCGGAAACTGCAAGCGGAAAAGAAGATTAAGCGTGCCTTAATTATTGATGTCGATGCTCATCAAGGAAACGGCACGATCAAGTGCCTTCCGCACGACAATTCGACATACTGTTTTTCAATGCATCAAGGCGACATCTATCCACATCCAAAAGAAGTTGGCGACTTGGATATCAGTTTAAAGCGTGGAACGGGAGATGAGGAGTTCTTGAAAATACTCGAGGTTAGCCTTCCGAAAATCACCAAGCTATCCAAGCCGGATATCATTTTTGTCGTCGGCGGCTGTGATCCACTAAGCGGCGATCCGCTTGCGGGGCTGGAAATGACACCCGCTGGAATCGTAAAACGCGATGAGATGATTGTCGAATTTGCGGTCAAGAAAAAGATCCCAATCGTTTACACCTTGGCTGGTGGTTACAGTAAAGACGCCTGGAAAGCACAATATCAGAGCGTCAAGAACCTGCTGACGAAATATGGATCAAAACCCAAGCCGACCAAACCGGATGAGAAGACGAAAAGAGTTTCAAGGTTCTGAATGACCGTTAGGATGCTATCGAACCGGTTCGCCCTTAATTTTTCGAATAGCGTTTAGACTCGCACCACGAACGTGATAATCGCCGTGATCCTTGTACTTTGATTGCAGTTCAGGTAACGCCGCTTTTGCAGGCGGACCAATCTTGCCGAGAAATTCCGCAGCGGAACAAGCCATGCCTCGTTCGCGATGACTCAGTCGCCTGATGATCAGCTCCAAATGCTCGGCGGACGAGTCGATTTTGAAATGAGCGTATGCCGCCGCCATCGAAACAGCTTTGTCAGGCGACGATTTTATGATTCTTCGGAGTGACTCGATGACACCTGCTCGGTTCTTGCTTTCGGCAACTTCTGCCCCAATCGTCCCTAAATGATCCGCGGCCCAATACTGCACCGCATCGCTTTCGTCCGACAAGCAATCGTTTAATATCGTGATAGCATCTGTGCCGAATGGCCCCAGAGATTTTACTGCCCGAAGTCGAATGATCTCGTTGCTGCTGGAAAGGTCCGCCTGCCATTCAACCATCGTCCTGCCGGCCACCTTCGTCTCGTTTGTGACCTTGTTTTTTACTGCTAATTTGTTGCTCGCCGCTGCTTTTCCCTCCTCCTGACCAACCGCTGTTGATCTCGTTGAGATCATGAAGCCAGAAATCAGGGTAACGAATAACAAAATCAAAACGGATTTAAATCGCATAGATCTGTCTAAAATCAATTGAAAGCAAAAAGAAAATCTTGGGGCAGACGAACTAACTGAATTCTGGTTGTACGTCAGACCTGAATCGCTATGGAGCTACCATCGCCCGATGATGGAATTCCATGCTATGGAAAGCGTAGCTACTGTTCAGCTCAACATTGACGAACGACTAAGACCATCTTAATCCAAATCACCGAGTCCATGTGCTGGTCCATTCTTCAAAAACCAACGTACGTTCCAAAAAATCGGATCGCCGAATTTGCCGTAGATTTAGCTACAATAGTAGTCGCGGGCGAAAGACTTCGGCAACAATAATTGACTTCACATTCAAAATCTTCAGGAATTTGATAATCCGTGCAATTTGAAATTCAATGTAGTGCGATCAAGGAATTTGATGCAACAACGCAGAGCTATCGCCAATGCGGGCAAAAGATCATCGTGGACACGAAATTGGTCGGAACACTTGTTCAATGTCCATCATGCGAAAACGACGTTGAGGTTCAAAACCCATCGCAACTGACGTCGGCCCCACAAACCACATCACCCGATCATCGCACTCCGGAGCAAATGCCTGAATCCGTACCAACGGCCCAACCCACGCACTCTTCTCCTCAACCGATTTCTTCCGCAAAAGCCCAGCCTGATTCCAATCCACTTTTAGCCACAGGCCACAAACCGGATATCCTTTCGAACACCACGATTTCGCAAACACCAACGCCTAATGAACGTTTCGATACGACTTCAAACTTAAATCCAACTGCCGCACCGTCGCCCAACCTTGCTGCCCAGTTCAAAACCGCAACATCTTCATCTACCAAACCAGTCCTGCAACCCGCAAGCTTCGCACGTGAAGCGACGTGTCACAAATGCGGGACGCTATTGCTGGTGGACCAGCCAAAATGTCCTACCTGCCAGACACCTCGGCGGGCCGCTTTTGTAAAAGCAGAAGATCGTGTCATCCCCAGAAAACGAGGTCCATTTGGTTTTCAATACCACCTCGACAGCATCATGAATCGGACAAAAGAAAACCAATCGTTCTTTAAATTCGTGGGGTATGCATTTATTTTTCTTTCCATTGGCTTCGGATCGTTTTTAACGATCTTTGGTGGCTTGCTCGGATTGTTCATAGGGATCCCGACCGCTGGAGCCGGGATTCTATTTGCTTTGGTCAATTTTTACTTTGAACAAATGCGGAAAAATCCACGGATGAAATTGCCGGCGATTGGAAAATTTGCTTGGAATATCACACTCACCATTTGTCGTGTGACGCTTTTCAAAAAAATAAATGAGAAGCAACGCCTCAACAAATCGAATTCCGAATTTGGCGATCAAGACATTCAATCGCTTAGGGGAATCAATCAATTTCGACTCGTTGATTTGGAGAGTACCAGTATCACAGACCAGAGCTTATTGCATTTTCACAACGTTCTTGGAATCCGTTATCTCGTTCTTAAGAATACCAACGTTACCGAAGATGCCGTCCATGATTTACAACAGACGATTCCTAAAACCTGGATTTGGTATTGATATGCAATCTATCCAAATATTAACAAATCACTCATCCTCTTCCGTTTTTTCAACTTTCGATGATCTACAAAATCTTAACTGATTCCCAATGGCAAACATTTCAAGCGGAAAAAGTCTTCACGGGCTCACCCGTTGACCTGCAAGATGGATTTATTCACTTTTCCGGTTCGGATCAAGCCTTAGAAACCGCAAATAAGCACTTTGCGGGTCAAACAAATTTGATGTTGCTCGCGGTTGATCCTGAACGATTTGGCAAAACCCTAAAGTGGGAAGTTTCTCGCGGAGGAGCCAAATTTCCACACCTCTATGATGAACTCTCGCTGGATGCGATCCAATCCGCAACGCAGATCGAAACCGGGGCGGATGGAAGCTTTCGATTTCCCGAATTGGACTGAAACGAGTTCTTGTCGGAGCGCAAAAAAAGCGGTCCCTAATGGACCGCTTTACTAATACCCGAGCTGTTTGCTGATTCGGCTAACTACGACAATGTTGCCTCGCCTTTTTTCCAGTTGCAAGGACACAGTTCGTCGGATTGAATTGCGTCCAATACTCTTAAGATCTCACTGACGTTTCGCCCAACGCTTAGACTGTTTGCACATGCCCATTGAATCACCCCATTAGGATCGACAACGAACGTACTTCGCAAACAAACATTTGCGTTTGGATCAACGATCCCGAGATCAAAAGCTAATTTTTGGGCACCGATTAATGGATATTGAAGACCCTTCAAATCGTCATGCGATTGGCACCACGCCAAATGCGAGTACTCATTGTCAGTGCTTCCACCAACAACCATTGCATCTCGATCTTTAAATTCACCTAACTGCTTATTGAATTCAGCAATCTCTGTTGGGCAGACGAAGGTAAAATCCTTGGGATAGAAAAAATAAACAACCCACTTCCCATCATAGGTCTTGTTGTCGATTTTGGTGAGGCTCTCTTGATCTGCACCAACACATGCGTCTGCTGAAAATTCCGGAAATTTATCGCCAACTGTAAGCATCGTCTGAGTTCTTTCTGTTTTTTCAATAGTTAAATGTAGACTCGTAGAAGCCGTATTTTAAGCCTTTTTCAGAGCTTGTCGAATAAGCCCCACCTATTTGAACGATTGCCATTTCAAATTGGACGGTTCGGTGCGTCTGGGCGCCGTCGATGATTCCAAAAAGCAATTTTACGGATAAACAATGCATCGAGTGAACACCACCGTCAATCATTGTGTTTTTGACGCAATCGTGGAGAGAGTCGGCAAATCAAATGCATTCTCTCAAATTCATTGAGCCAATCTTGAACAACGCCCTTCAAAACCGGATCGCCTGAGTCGCCCAGAATACCTGTCGGACATGCTGCACCGATTTGTGTGGCGGCCATTGCACGGTAGCGACTTAACGTCCGGTCGCCATTGCGGCCCAGCACTTGGCCATCTTCATTGAAAAAAACAACCTGAGGAACGCGCGCCCCACCACAAATGGTCAAAGCTTCTTTTAGTTCAGCATCTTCATCTCGGTCGACGTATCGGATGTGAATCGTTGACGCCGCTTCTTCAAAGACATCAAAAATTGGACATTGCTGCACGCAATCGCCACACCAAACACCGGCCATGCATAAAACATGAATCTCGCGGCTAAACGATTTCAAAAGCTCCAATTGGGAATCGGATAATTGAACCTGGGCTCGATAATTGCCCCAGCCAGTCATTTGATCCGCAGTTCCGAATTTTGATAAGAATTCCTGGTACGGCAGTCCATCTTGATATTTTTTGAACCAGTCCATAGTTGAAACCTTGCTTTATTTTTTCTTGGCAGTTTTTTTATTCGCAGATTTCTTTTTTGCAGCTGGCTTCGCCGCGGCTTTCGTTGTGGTTTTCTTTTTCGTTTTTTCGCCAAAGGCTTTCGACCAATTGTTGGCATAATTTTCGTTTGAGCCAACTCGTAGAATCGTCACGGAATTCTCCTGTGAAATAGTGTGTGAAACGTGAATTTTCTCCGCCAATATCAAATCGATGGTTAATTAAGTACTTCGATTCGTCTCGGTGAAACGCATTGTTCCTGAACTGCGAAATCACAAAGCTTGGCAAATCCGATTAGAAATAGAAAAAGAACTCGCGATTCGCCAGTTCTTTATCCATTGTGTTACCGAATCGGCCTTGAATCGTCAAGTATTCAAAAAAAAACAGTCGGTTGTTTTCTGGTAAACCTGCGCGTCAACTTTTGTTTCACTGACTGTTTTGCTGATTGCTTCTAAACTCCAAAGAGTCCCCATGGCTCGCAGGACTCAATGTCAGTCGATTCACGACTTTCAATTACCATGACTTTCGATCTACCGCGACTTTCGATCTACCGTAAATTCCCCGGAATGGGACGATTCCGATTTCATTCGGCGGTACGTCTCATAGCAATGAACTGCAATTCCGCTGTACTGCTCGAAATTAGCAAAGCACTCGGATGCAAGGCCAATCTCACGCTCAAATGCCTCGATGGACTCATTTGCAAAAGTAATTTTTGGCGACATTAACGCAGGCGTTCTGAGGCCGTGCAAAGAACTTTTTTGATCATGACCTGCAACAACTGAACCGGGTGTCAATCGCGTGTCCGCTATATCCCTGTACTCTCCCGAGCTCCCGAGTGCCGTCGCAAATGACTTCCACGCGACGTCATTTTCATCTGCAGGGCTTAGGTTCAACTGATCGGCAATGAACTTTAATGCAGCATCAAACGTTTTTCGATCAAATTTGCTCGCATCCTCAGAATGTTCGAGTCCGACATGAATTCTCGTACCATCGTTGAAAACACGTATTCGATAATTTTGGATTCGACTCATCCGTCCAAGAAGGCGCGCTGAACCATCCATTGCCGCATAAAATTCTTTCGCCGGCACCCCAAATAAAAACTCGATGCTTAGCGGCGGATAAGCGAACGTTTCGACTCCCATATGAATATCACAAGTTCGTCCCTTTTCGGCATAGGAAAGCAAATCTCGACCATGACGAATCATACCGTCCGCACCGTCTGCCGTATCTCGATAGTTCATCACACCTACATTATCTAGCATATCAATGCAATGGAAGCTCGCAGGTTTCGTCGTGCCGTTGAAATAAACCTGACCGCAAGGGACGTTGGTAAGCGGATCGACCTCTTCCCACCAAAACGGGATATCAATACCAAACTCCATATTGCCTTTGTCACTAACCAGTTTCTGGCACTTCGCGTTCAAGGACAGAAATTCCTTCAAAATTTGTCTTCGATGTTTTGGCGAATGCCAACCCACTAACAAATGCGGTTCGTTATCAAAATGCACACCTCTAAATCGCTCGGATGGTGCAGATCGCCGGTTGAAATCAATTAACGATTCAACCAATGTCAGCGGAACAAATTGCTGTTCATTCAGTGCATATTCCGGATAACCATCAAGTGCATGGATTGAAATGCCGGAAGCGTTCGCTTCAGCATTCATCCGCCGAAATTGCTTTGCAAATCGAATTTTAGCCGCGGGACCGTTTTTGCCGAATCGATCGACTTCATAAAGAACTTGCAGCCAAAGGGAACGGATATCCTTCTGCTTGCAAAACTCGAATAGCTCTTTTCGCTTGGATGCGTCATTGATCAACGCTTCGGTCTGCCAAACCCATAGCGATTTCGATGGCAATACTTCTGACCGGCCCAAATCGCGACGTTTTTGCGGAAGCTTGACATTCAAACCCCCTTCGGTCCGAAAAGTAATATCGTCGATATAGATCGTTTGCTTTCCCAATTCCTCAAATTCAAAAATGATCGACGCCAATCTGTTCGAATCTAGATGCCGCATTTTGGCGACCGGGATGCGAATTTCCTTCCATTGAGTAGAAATCCCTCCAGAAAGGGCCTTTGCAGATCGGCCGACAAGCGATGAATCGTCCTTTCCAAACCAATATTGATCAGCGACCTTGATGGCCACCGATTCGTTGCCCGTCTTTCCCTTGATCCAAATGGATAAATAATCGAAAGAAGAGGCATCCAGCCAATCTCGGCCCGTTTTGTGATCGAACAAATGCAACCAAAATCCGCACCAGCCCTGCTCACGCTTTTCACCAGTCAAGCAAAGCGAATACCCTCGATCACTTACCGTTCCCCCTATCTCACGCGTTCGGTAAAAGGATGCAAAGGACGGTGATTTTTGAAAGCAATTTCGATAACCGTGCACTTGATTTTGAACGGGCGATTCGAAATCATCAATCCAACAAATATCAGCATGCGATATTGGTTTTGTCGCGGTTTGCCCTAATGAAACTCCCTGAAGAAACGCAAGCGTAAACGCCGCAATCCAAGAAGAAGAACTATTTTGAAATACGTTGATTCGAAGCATTGCGGAATGTGATCTCACGTTCAAGTTGAACCGCCACCGTTTGCAGGCCCAAATGATCACGCGGCAATTTTGCCATGGCTGCTCCTTTTCTTAGATTCTGAGCGAGCTGATCCTCGACGATTGCTACGGCAATTTGGAATTTGCTTTGGTTTGGTGTACTTTCGTTTCCGAAGTATAGATCACATTTAAATCCACCTTTTTTATCCGGCTTGATGATATCTTGGACCCACCAAGTGTTTTCATCTACGGCTTTAACGAATACGACAGGGAGGCCGTATTTCGGGATTACTCCAACTAGCGTTGCTCGACGCCCCACAAGGTCGGCATCGGTTGGATAAATCACAAACGAGTTGGTCGGCGATGGAACTTTGTTTTTGTCAAGTTTGAATATCAGTGTTCGCGAACGGGGACCGATGTTCCAAGGAACTTCATCAATCGAATACATCTCGCGTAATTTTTTTGCGTGGTTTAAGTTCGAGACCAAGACACACAACATCTCGAACTTCGTCTTGTCTGGCGTCAAACTATTTCCAAAATGAACTTGCCCCACGAATCCTCCATTGGGATCAAGTTGGCAATTCTTTTGTACCCACCAAGGGTTTTTGACCGCTAACGCAGTCAAGGCCTTAGAGGAGGCGGATGTCAATGCAACCCGATCTGATCCAATCACATTCTTTTGGACAGCATTTTTTGACGCGGATTTTTTTGGCAAGGATGCTTCAATTGGCCGCACGAAAATAAACGGTATTCCTTTGCCGTCGATTGTTCCAGAAACATTCTCAATTCGACTCACTGTTGATCTAGCCGCTGGCGAAACAACTTTGATCCGTTCTTGAGCTGAAGCGTTTTCCACAGCGAAAGCGGCAACAATAGCGAAGATGAAGTGAATTTGTAGCAGTACGCTGGAGTAGGTTTTCATCCGGTTTCCTCTTTGCTGATTCGAGTGAAGAATACGCGGCCAGATCTTTTATTTTTCTAAATGCAATCTGAATACCGCTGCGATCCTCGGATCAAAGCCGAGAAGTGTTCTCACGTCAGGAAAAGTTTAGACGAGTTCATTTTCAAACAGGCACAATCTGTTGAGAAACGGATGAGGTTTTGTCGAATTAGGGTCAATTGCTAGCGTTAGATAAACCTTGACGGTAAACCACGTGCGATAGGGTTTGCTTTTGTAAATCGTGCAAAAGGATTGTATTTTTTTCCACTGCCAACACAAATCGGCGTATAAGTCTCATCTTTTGCGGTTTGGCACGGTGTTCGCGGTTTGTCATTTCATTGATTTTTTATCCAATTTGTATTGCGACAAAACTTCGATTTGGATACAGAAGTGACTTGAAAGCAACCATTGAACGGCGGAACCCGTTTAAAGCCGCAAACCGAATACAAAATTTGATTCATGGAGGAATCACAAAAGTGAAATCATCAAAGATTGGCCTACCCGCGTTAATGATTCTGATCGCAATCGGAACAAACCTTCCCGCACAACAAGGAAATGGTCCAGGATTGGTCACCGTCTTGGACGTTGCAAAGGTTTTCGAAAACCATAGCACTTTCAAAGCAAACATGGCCGGCTTGAAGCAAGAAGTGACCGAGTTTCAGAAGTCAATTCGCGAGAAAGTCACATTGCTGACGGAGAAGCGTCAGAAGTTGGCTCAGAACTTCAAAATTGGCACACCAGAATTCAAGCAAGCCGAAATTGCGCTTGCAACCGAAGAATCAAACTTAAAAACGAAAACACAACAAACAGAACGCGACTACATGAATAAAGAGGCGCAGTTGTACTACAACACTTATCTCGAAGTACAATCCGTTGTCGCAAGCTTCGCAAAACAAAACAACATCACGTTAGTTTTACGATTCGACAGCTCCCCGATCGACCAAACCAATCGGGCTTCAGTTTCGGCTGGCGTGAATCGGTTCATCGTTTACCAAAACAGCTTAGACATTACAGAATTAATCACCAAGCAAGTTAATGGTGGCGTGGCTCAGGCCGCAAACCAAAGCGGAACGGCAAACCGGTAAATCGGTGAATGACGATTTCCAGGACAACGGTTCTGAACATCAAATTGCCATTTTGAAAAAATGGCACACGCCAAATTTAATGCAACATTGAAAACTCCATAACTCGAAAAAGAGCCGGCAATTGCCGGCTCTTTTTTGTTGGTCAATTTTCAAAGTTGATTTCGAAACAAAAAGAAATCAATCTCTTTGCGAATAGTGACCATGGTCTGCAGCCATAAATGTCGCAGCGTAGTAAAGCCGTGCACAGTTCGCGATCTTCGAAAAATTGATGCCGTCAATATTATCCGTTGTTTGGTGATAAAACGGATTGAAACCTCCGAACACGAACGCGACAGGGATTTTTTTGTCGTGAAACGAGGCTTGATCACTCCGACGAAAAACAGTGTCCTCTTCATCGTATTCAAATCGATACCCGACGTATTTATTCGCATCCATCATCAACTCGTGCATTTGGGGAGTGATTTTTTTGGTACCGATCAAGTGAATCGAGTCTTCGTTTTCTGAGGCTGGTTCGTCTGCCTTTTCTTCATTGCGACCGATCATATCGATGTTCAACATGCAGATACAATCTTTGATAGGCATCAGTGGATTGTTCGCGTAGTGCTTTGAACCGACCAAGCCGATTTCTTCAGCCGCGAACCAAATCATTAAGACACTTCTTTTTGGGCGAACCTTGTTTTTCGAAAGTGCTTTAGCAATTTGCAAGATGGCAGTCGACCCACTCGCATTGTCATCAGCACCCGGGAAAAGGCCGTTGGTGTTTTCGCCAAGATGATCAAGATGCGCGCCGATGATAATGTGCTCATGCTTTAATTTTGGATCAGAGCCTTCAAACCAGCCCACAACGTTTGGATTTTGAATCGGCTTATCGATAACTTTCAATTCAATCGATGCTTCTGCTTCCGACTGCTTGGAAATAGCGCCCAAATCCTTGTCAGAAATCGTCACAAACGATTCGTCGACACCTGCGGCTTTTGCCAATTTTTTTGCCGTCGAAACTTTAATCGTTGCGTTAACGGTACTTCTTGGCCGGCCACCCCCTCGATTGACAACCGATCCATTTTCAATGGATTGATCGTCGCCAACCACCGTAATTAGCGCCAACGGTCGAGCTCGAAAAATATCGCGTTGAAGTGCCACAGCTTCTTTCGCGGTCATCACAATGATCTTTCCACGAAAATCAGCGGGATCGCCCAACCGAGCGCTGGCCCCTACACCTTTGACAAATGCAATTTTGCCGGACGGATTGGCGTCACCACCGAAAGTTGTGAAGGCAATCTCTTCGCCCATGACTTTTGCGTCACCGATGGTCATCGAACTGCGTGCTGGATCCGGAACCATTTTCGAAAAGGGAAGATTTTGAAAATACGTTCCGTTGTCACCAATGGGCTCAAATCCGTATTCGGCAAGTTTACCGGCAACAAAAAACGATGCTTTTAAATATCCGGGCTGTCCGGTACCGCGTCCCTTAAAGTTTTCACCCGCCAACAACCCAACCCACGCTTCAGATTGTTTTTCGGTAATCGTGTTAAATCCCTTGGCGATTTCTGCTTCCGGTTTGATCGCACCATCGTATTGTCCAAATGCTGTAGTGGCGATCAGCGAAACCGTCACCGTGGAAAAAAATAATTGAAAGAATTTACGCACTATCGCGTCTCCTTAGAAAATCGAAAACAGAATTTGAACGACTCATTCTGGTTCCTTTACGGCCAATCGTCAAACTGTTGAAATGGAATCTCTCCAATTATCGTCCGTTCCAAAATTTTATTAATCTCGCGAGAAAACATGAACATTTTCGAATCTTTAATTCAATCCTACGAATTCAACCGTAGCCGTACGCTTTCGACACTGGATCGCATTGAACAACTGCCCGACCCGGCTGCAGCCTTAAGATGGCGACCAGGGCCCGGACGGGCACACATTGCGTGGCAAATCATGCATATCGGTGTGACCGAGGAAATATTCGCCACAGAAAGGCTGGCTCCAGGCAAAAGTGGAGCCTTTACCGATCTCTGGCCACGTTTCCGAGGGGGAAGCACGCCTGACGACAACATTCCAGCGGTGGATGACATCAAACAGGTCCTTTCAGAAGGCCGTATTCATTTACTCGAAACGATCTCAACGCTAGGGGAGTCTGATCTTGAAACAATTCCCGAGGCGCTGAAAGAACGCGGGATGAACATCCTGACCGTGTTAAATATCATCAGCTGGCACGAGAGCCATCACCAAGGACAATCGCACGTGACTCTTAACCTTTTTGAGAACCAATAAGGCTAGGTGCCTTTACCCACGCGAAAAGCGAACCGTAGCCAAAATGCCGACGTTCACCCTGATTGCACCACCGCTTGCAATCGGGTGATCTCGGCTTCATTGGAAATGAAACTCCGTCTTTGGCTCAACTATTGCCACTGCAGTTCATTTAAGACGGGTCGTAGACTTCGTCGCTGGTGAATCGATTACGACCACGTGGCATGAATTGGCACATAAAAATGCCGACGAAGTAAAGCAGCGTAAGCGGTAGCGCCATCAGCGCCATGCTGATCGGGTCTTGTGGCGTCAGCAACATGCTTGCGATCGCAATCACTAATATCGCAATTCGCCATTTGCTAAGAAACGCCTCAACCGAAATGATTCCGAATCGATTCAAGAACACCATGACGATGGGCAATTGAAAAGCAATTCCGAAACCGAGTGGAAGAATCATCACAAATCCGATGTATTCGTTGACGCGTGGATCAGGACTGATTCCCATGGTTGCATTGAATTCAAACAGAAAATCCAAGACGTAGTTAAACACTACGTAAAATGCGAAGAACGCACCGGACACAAACAGAATGACACTAATCGGCAAATATAAATGCACGTAACGTTTTTCATGTGGGTATAAACCCGCGGCAATAAACGCCCAGATTTGATAAAACACCCAAGGCGCAGATACGACTAGTCCCACGATAAAACCGGTCTTTAACCAGATCATAAATGGTCCTTCGATCGAGGTTGCCATCGTTTCATTTCGCGCCGGGATCAACATCGTAACTTCAATGGTCTTTGATCCAGGAACGGCAAGGTTAGGCATGTAAACCAAAGAGACAAGGTGTTGCCGAAGCCCAACTTCTGAAAAAGAATCATCTTGAGCGTATCGCGGAAGTGATGATACTTTGTCCTTTAAAAAATCGTTGGCAAAAAGCTCATCGTTCGCGACAATGCCGTTCATCAGTTCAGCCACAAATTCATAATTTTCTTTCGAAAACTGTGCAGCCTTTGAAAGCGTTTCTATTTTGGCTTGGTCGTCTTCGGTAATCGAAGCGAGAATTGTTTGCTGCTCGCCAGAACCTTCTGGGTCAACAATCGTTTTGCAAAGCAGGCTGAAATCCTTGATCGAAACCGACTCCGCATTCCAAGAGAAGGGATAGTTTTCACCACTGCTGGATTGACCAATTGACTTGGCAGCAAGCTCGACCGGTCGCAAACGAACGCTTTTTTGTTCGTATGGCTTTTCATTGGCATCGCGTCGTTCATCACTAAAGATATCGACTTCTGCTGCTTGTTTTTTCGAAATCCTCGCCTTGAATTCGCTAATTGAACGCTTTAGCGGAACCTGCAGTTGCTCAACGACCATCGGAGAAAAATAAAGTCCGACGCAAAAACCGATGACAATACCGATGACTGCTTTGAACAATCGCACTCGCAGTTCTTCGATGTGATCACCGAAGGACATTTTCGTTTCTTCAAATAAGCTTTCGTCAGGACGATCCATGACTGTCTCCCGTTGATCGAGTGAACAAGGCTTTCATTCGATCTACATATCTTTCAATATCAAAGTTGGACAACGAACGACACATGCCAAAGCTGGACTGAATTCAGATCCATTGCGATTCTGACACAAATAGTACGGCAATTGGTCGTTTGGGTGAGAAGTGCCAATTTGCACACGGAAGGAAGCTGCCGCACCAGAGACTCTCAATCTTTCCATAATATCAACGACATTTTCCAATGACAAGCGATCGATTTGGTTTCTCAATCGTTTCGGTCAATTCAGTTTCAAGATCCCTTTGCCATTGCAACTCCGCTGGTTG
Organism: uncultured Pirellulaceae bacterium; assembly: GCA_905480545.1. Taxonomy (GTDB): domain Bacteria; phylum Planctomycetota; class Planctomycetia; order Pirellulales; family Pirellulaceae; genus JABAAE01. Next base: position 5,127 of record CAJQQR010000243.1, on the reverse strand, counting down.
AAGCAGTGGGATTGTGACGTTTGTATGGCATCTAATGGCCCTGTTGGGCTGCATCCATCATTGAGAATTCCGCATTGACTTTTCAAAATAGAGAGACGGACGGATCGCTTGACATCGATTTCACTTAACGACTTCAGCTTACACTTTAAGACTCCAGCAACTCAAAATGCGATCATCAAACGGACAACGCGGACTCACGCCAAAACTGTCAATCGATCCGAATGTCTTTACTCTGGAAAGGGAAAGAGTATTCGCGTCTCATTGGCAATTGATTGGTTTTGAAAATTCAATCGTAGAACAAGGTCAATTCTTCCGTTCCTCGTTCAACGGCAGTGAAGTCGTTTGCATCAGGGACAAGCGTGATCGGGTTCGAGTTTTTCAAAATGTCTGCCGACATCGAGGCACACTCCTCTGCGAGGAAGCATCTGGCTGTTTCAAAACGGCGATGACCTGCAAATATCACGGCTGGAAATATGGTTTCGATGGATCGCTTGTCAGCGCCCCTAACATGTTGGATACCGCTGAATTTGAAAAAGAAAAATATGGATTGCACGAAATTCGCTGTGCAACCTGGCAAGGTTTAATCTTTTGCAATGCATCCAATACCGCGAAAGATCTGTCAACTTTTTTGGCTCCCCTCGATTCAGTTGCAACTCGCTACCGATTGAAGGAATTACAGATTGCGTCGACGATCCATTATGACATTGATGCCAATTGGAAATTGCTTTTTCAAAACTTTAACGAGTGTTACCACTGTCCGTCGGTTCATCCGCAATTGACTCCGCTAACCAATTACCGTGATGCCGAAAACGACTTTGAATCAGGCCCGATACTCGGCGGCCCCATGAAAATCCGCGAAGGGGCAGAGACGATTTCACATGATGGCCGTCTTTGTGGAACCATCAGCAGTGGCTTAAACGATTTGGACCAAAACGCGGCAAGATATTACACTATTTTTCCGTCATGGTTTCTCAGTTTGTTCCCAGACTATGTCATGATCCATCAACTGTCGCCCGTTGCATTCAATAAAACACGCATCAGATGCGATTTCCTTTTCAATCCCATCACCGTGAATTCAAAGGACTTCGACTCATCCAAGGTATCACAATTCTGGGACGAGACCAATCGGCAAGATTGGGAGATGTGTGAACGGGTCCAAATCGGTCTAACAACACCCGATTTCGAACCATCGCCCTATTCGAATTTAGAAAGTTTACTCGTCGCGTTTGACGACTATTACAAAAGCCATATTAGTGAAAAATAGAAACCGGCGAATGTTTCAATCGGTGAATGCTCCAAACGGTGAAGAGCACGAGGAAAATACTCTTGATGGCCCGACCGGCAGCGAACGAGTCTAAGGCCCCCTTCAAGGGAATAAACCTGCAGGGTGTACAAGGGCCGGCACCATCCGCACTTTGTCTATGAGACTTCTATTTTGTTTTTGATTCACCGACAAACAGGCAAATAGTTGCTCTTATTCGAATTCGGAATCCTTGAATCGATACCCAACGCCGCGAACGGTTTCAATCTTGCTGCTATGTTCGCCCATTTTTCGACGAAGTGTTCGAACGTGAACGTCAATTGTCCGTTCCATAACAAACGTGTCTTGACCTAACGCCGAATCAATCAGTTCCGCTCGCGAAAAGACTCGCCCCGGTTGTCGAATCAATGTTTCAAGCAAACGGAATTCCGAAAGCGTCAATTGCAACGGCTTTTCGTCAATCGCAACCTTGTGCTTTGTTCGATCGATCGTGATCCCGTGAACTTGAAGTTTTTCTTCGCCAGTCACTTCGCCCGATTTTTTTCGCCGAGCCAGCGCCTTGACGCGTTCCATTAACACTTTGACTGAAAATGGCTTGCAAACGTAGTCATCAGCACCGGCTGAAAATCCGATCAACTCATCCGATTCTTCTGATTTCGCAGTCAACATCAGAATAATAGAGTCCTTAGTTTCGTGGGCGTTTCGCAATCGCTTGCAAACATCGATACCATCGAGAACCGGGAGCATTACATCAAGAATGATGATCTTTGGAGAACGCGCGATCGCCTGGTTGACTCCGTCCTGTCCGTCGAGCGCCCGATAGACATCGAACCCCTCTTGGTTGAAGTTGTAGACCAACACATCGGACAATGATCGGTCATCTTCGATAATCAAAAGTTTTTGTTTGGACATTTTCCGCGGTAACTTATTTGACAGTAACATTTTTAGAAATGAAATCATTATGTTTGTGCCGAATGATTTCACCTTCAATTAGATAAATAACATCCTCGGCAATGTTTTCAGCGTGATCACCAATGCGCTCGATATGTCGCACTGCGGAAAAGCAATGAATCGCGGGCTCGACCATGGATGGACTTTCCTTCATTAATTCCATCAAGGTCTGTATGCCTTCTCGATTCTGATTGTCGACTTCGCCATCTAACTCGATCACTCGTTTCGCGAGTTCAACATCCTGATTCACAAACGAGTCGAGCGCACTGCGAACCATTTCAATCGCGTTTTTGGACATCTCCGGAATCACATCTGGCACCGGGAAATTTGGAAAGAACTGATGTAACTCCTCTGCTCGTTCGGCAATGTTACAGGCAAGATCCGCGATACGCTCAAGTTCAGCATTGACTTTCAACACGATACTGATGCGTCGCAAATCACTTGCAACTGGATGATGAAGAGAGAGAATTTTGAGCCCTTCTTCTTCAATAAAGACCTCCGTCAGATCGACGTGTTCGTCCATTTCGAGAACTTTCGTGACCAACTCTGAGCGACGTTGGCACAATGCCTGAACAGCAAAGTCAATCATTTGTTCAACGTAGCCGAACAACGAAAGCAACTCGCTGTGAATGTGATCGAAATCACGTTGTAAGTGTTTGGACATAACTCCCTTTAACCGAATTTGCCGGTAACATAATCCTCGGTCCGCTGCTCTTTGGGATTTCGAAAAACGTCGGTGGTATCACCAACTTCGACCAATTTTCCTTCAAAGAAAAAAGCGGTTTGATCTGAACATCGTGATGCCTGTTGCATGTTATGCGTGACCATCACGATGGTGTACTGTTCTTTCAATTCGTAAATCAAATCTTCAATTCGGGCAGTTGATGCTGGATCCAACGCTGAACACGGCTCGTCCATCAAGAGCACCTCGGGACCGACTGCAATGGCACGTGCAATACAAAGCCGTTGCTGCTGCCCGCCGCTCAAACCGAGCGCCGACTTCTTGAGACGATCTTTGACTTCACCCCACAACGCAGATTTCTTTAGCGACCACTCGACCAACTCGTCGAGTTCTTCTTTGCCGATATTAAAATGCAATCGCGGACCAAACGCCACGTTGTCGTAAATCGACTTTGGAAAAGGGTTCGGTTTTTGAAAAACGATTCCAATTCGACGTCGCAGGTCAACTACATCGGTCGTCGCCGCCAAAATATCGAGATCGCCCATTTGGAGAGTGCCACGAACCGAAGCGCCGGCAACAACATCGTTCATGCGGTTGATCCAACGTAGCAATGTGCTTTTTCCACATCCGCTCGGGCCGATCAAAGCGGAGACGTGATTCTTTTCAAAACGCAGACAGACGTCGTGAAGTGCCTGAAAATCAAGGTTGTTGTACCAGGAATCTAGGTTTTGAATATTAATCGCAGTTCTACTCGATGCTTCTTCAGACGCCTCCATGGGCACAGCTGATGACGAATGGGTTGTTGGCAAATTGGCATCTGCGGGCAAATTTTCAAGCGCCGTATCGATTTCCGAGGATTGTTGTATTTCGTTACTCATAGGATTACTTGTTCTTTCTTTCTGCACGGTAACGAATCACGATTGCAACTGAATTCATCAGCAACAGCAAAAGGAGCAATACAATAATGGCTGACGCTGACAAACTATGAAATCCGCGGGATGCGTCTTTAGCCCATTTATAGATGACAATCGGAAGTGCCGTGCAATTGTCCATCAAATTGGATGGACCACCTACGTTACTGATAATCCCTCCCATTACAGCCAAGACAGGTGCCGCTTCGCCAATCGCCCTACTGAGCGACAAGATGGTCCCGGTCATGATTCCTGGCGTCGCTGAGGGCAAAACAACATGCCGAACCGTTTGCCAGCGTGTTGCTCCCATTCCAGCCGAAGCTTCACGCAAAGAGTCAGGAACAGCCCTGATCGCTTCTTGAGACGAAATAATGATGATTGGCAACACAACCAATCCCAGCGTCAATCCAGCGGCAAGAAATCCTTTTCCGAATGGCAGTGAGAAATAAAACCAATAATGTTCACTAGTAACGATACTGGCCTTTTTTCCTTGTTTGACCGAAACCGCTTTTTGTGCATCAGATAAGCCAACGCGACTCTGGACAACTTGTAACTCAAATTTTCCGTTGGAGCCTGTCGCCTCAATGGGTTCATTGATTTGGATCGTCGTTTGATACTTGTCCGTACAAGGAATCTGAACAATCTTCCCGCCAAGCGTATTCACTTGATAGTAATAGTTTGTCCCAAACTCATACTTTGCAGGTTCATTTGCTTTCGCTGGCGGAAACAAACTGAACATGTAAACAAATGCAGTTACCCCGAGGATGCCATACACAATGGAGGGGACGCCTGCCAAGTTATTGATGTTTAACTGAATCACGCTATGGACAAATCGGAGAACGGCGTTTTTCGGTTTAAAGTCTTCCATAAAGATCGCCGTTCCAATTCCAATCGGAATCGTGAATGCAGCACAAACCAAACAAAGCAAAACCGAACCAATAATGGCAGCTCGAATACCAGAAACCTCCGGAGCGTTGTCGTGATGGTAACTGGTCAAAAAAGTTTTAAAGTTCGTTGGCGGTGAGACATCAAAATCGAGTACCGATAAGTTCACCAAGTCATCGTCGAATTCAGTGACGAGGTCGGCTGGTTTCCCGTTTTCGCGATTGACATCGAGGATAAGTGCAACCGCGTCTTGCTTATTACCGGCTAAATCAGTTTGAACTGCCTTGAGCTTGATCTTACCATTGGCTTTGAGTTCACCATTTTCGATAAGCAAGTTTCTCAAGCTTGTCTTGGCAATCCGCCATTTTCCATCTTTCTTGATCCGAGCTGCTAAAGGACCGACACTGTTTCCAAATTCATCCGTCAGGTTCAATTCG
>CAJQQR010000242.1 GCA_905480545.1 uncultured Pirellulaceae bacterium | reverse complement strand
TCGCTCCATATGAATGTGCTTAACGCAGCAACGATCCCGCCAAAAACCATCGACGCAAAGGTGGCGTCCCAACCTTTTCCCCGCGGATTCTTAAGCAATAATCGTGCAAGTGCCGGAACGAGCAGAACCGCCACGATTAGCGACGCGACCAAAGAGAATGTTTTGGTCCATGCCAACGGGGCAAACAAACGATAGTCTCGACCCGTTAAAAAGAAGACCGGCAAAAAGCTGATGACCGTTGTGCTGACAGCCGTAACGACAGCCGGCGCAACTTCGCGGGTCATTTGCGAGATCGTATTTAGCCGACCTTGTTCACCTTCAGGCTGTCCAGCTTCTTCCCATTTTGAAACGCCACGAAAAATATTTTCTGTAATAATAATCCCCATATCGACCATCGTTCCAATCGCGATCGCGATTCCCGCAAGCGACATGATGTTGGCGTCCACACCAAATGTGTTCATCGCGATGAACGCCATCAGCACAGCAACAGGCAGCGTTGTAGCAACAACGAGGCTGGCTCGAACATGCAACAGAAACAGGACGATTACCGCCATTGTGATCGCAATCTCTTGCCAGAGTGCGTTGGTCAGTGTTCCTATCGTCTCGTCGACTAACTCTGTTCGATCATAGATGCCTTTGATTTTGATGCCACCTAATTCTGGCTCAAGAGCAGCAATCTTGGTTTTGACTCGTTCGATGACCTGCCGGGGATTTTCGCCGTACCGCATCACCACAACACCGCCGACCGCTTCACTTCCGTTCCAGTCCAATGCGCCTCGGCGGAACGCTGGTCCTATCTGGACAGACGCCACATCACCAATCGTTACTGGTATGCTTTCCTTCGTTGCAATAACCGTTTGCTCGATTTGAGCCAGAGTCTCTAACTGCGTTTTTCCCGTGCCAATAAAACCGACACCACGGACAAGGTACTCCATGCCGCTCGACTCAATGGTTTTGGCTCCGACGTCAATATTGGAATCGCGAACCGATGAAAGCACTTGGCCAAGCGTTAACTGATGAACTCGTAGTTGATCCGGATCGATTTCGACTTGATATTGTTTAACGTAGCCGCCAATGGAAGCAACTTCTGCCACACCATCAACGCTTTGCAATGCGTACTTTACAACGTAATCCTGCTTGCTACGTACGTCCGCAAGATTCATTCCCAAGGGTGGATCAAGAACGTAATAGTAGATCTGTCCTAACGCCGTTGCATCGGGGGCGAGCGCCGGGCTGGTTCCCTCGGGCAATTGTTTTCCAACCGTCGATAGCTGCTCTGAAACTCGCGACCGCGCCCAATAAAAATCAACGTTGTCGGCGAATGTGACCTGGACAAAACTAAAGCCAAACATGCTTTTGCCACGGACACTTTCCGCACCCGCAACCGATTGCAGCGCTACCGACAACGGGTAGGTGATTTGGTCCTCGATATCTTTTGGACTTCGTCCCGGCCATTCGGTCAGCACGATCACCTGGTTCTCACTGACATTTGGTATCGCATCGATCGGAACTTCGCGAAACGAATACCAACCGTAAGCAGTCAGTGAAAACGCTATGAGAAAGACAATCAATCTCTCTCGGATACAAAAGTCAATGAGCGCCTGGATCACTTGGAGGCCCCCGTTTTGGCGGAAGAAGTGGCAGACGAATGCGGTTCGATTGAACGGTTCGGGTTGTTCACGTGCCCCTGATGGTACTTCATCAGAATTTCCAAATATTTTTCTGGCTCTTCGAGCACCCCACTTTTGCAACCCTCACAACAAATCATGATCGAATTTCCCTTGACGTCGACCTTGATTGGAGTTCCCATTCCCTTTGTGCCTAAACGAACTTCAGAAACAGGACAAATGACCTGCAACTCGGCAAATTTGCGATCCTCAGTAGAGAGCGAAGTGAACGATGCGTCGATTTCCTTTTGCTCATCATCACTGATTTGCTTTCCGCGGTTTGCGGGGGACTTGCGCGGCAACTTACCGTCACCACGGGTTGGATCAATAATCGAAACTTTTCCTTGAATATTGAAAGTCGAATCGAGCATAAACACGCCCGAAGCAACCACCATTTCACCTGGTTTGATTCCGTTAGCAAGCGTGATTTTATCGCCACTGATTTCCGCGATCTCAACCTTGCGGAATTCGAAGCGATTTCGTTCTGTTTCAACATAGGCAACGCTATCGTCACCATTGATCAACACCGCTTCGCGTGGGACCACAACCATCGCTTCCGTCTGAACGGACGATGATTGGATTTTGGCCTTACCGTAATCACCAATCTTGATGAGGCCCGAATCGTTTGGAATCACAACTCGGACGTTAACGGTTTGGGTCCGGCTATCAATCACTGGATCAATAAACGAAACCTGCCCCACAAATTGCTTGCCAGCCTGCGATTGAATCGAAACGGTCACCGATTGCCCGATTTTCAGATTATTGGTCTCCTCCGGAAACATTTTTAGAATCAACCAAACTTTCGAAAGGTCCGCAATTTTCAAAATTGGCATACCGGTCTTGATATACTTTCCTTCATCGATCAGTTTATCGACCACGGTACCAGACATGGGGGCAACGATCCGAACGCGACTATCCGGTTTTCCTCGTTCCTCAATGATGTCAATTTCAGATTCTGGAATACCAAACTCAATCAATCGCTGGCGGGAGTTTTCATACATACGCTGATTTGCATTTTTCAAGATGGATCGATCCGACTTGCTTTCTTGCAGGGCTTTCTTCGCACTAAGCAAACCGACTTGATCGGAATAAAGATCGGGTGAATACAGCACAGCCAGCTCTTGTCCTTTGGTAACCTTTGCGCCCGTGTAGTCCACCAACAGGTCAACGATACGACCGTCAACGTATGCCGATATCGTTGCCTCGGATGTTTCGTCGTAAGTGATCTTCCCAAGTGCTTCGATTTCTTTCGTGTAAGGAAGGTTTAGGGCAGCAACCGTCTTGATATTAGAAAGTCGACGGGCAGCGGGTTCGATGGTGACGCCGAATATATCCTTAGGATCACCGGTCATTTCGATTTCCTGAAGCTCCATCCCACAAACGGGACACCGCCCAGGAGCTTTGACAAAAACGCATAACATCGAACAGGCGTACAAAGAATCAACGCCTGTATCGACCGATGCCTCACTTGATCGGGCATCGTTGAACCAGTTGAAACTCCGCTGCGCGTACCCGAAAAGGAACGCGATCATCACGATGAACACAACGGCTAAAAGAGGCTGTGCGACAAGTCTGAACCAGTATTTGGTTATATTAAACACATGACTTGCCGCCCGCCTACGATGGTGTGGGCGTTCAGCAACAGATTCGGAATTCAGATTCGTTTCATTCATTAGTTAATCTTTGTGATAACCGGATAACGGCTGGGGCGCAAATACAGGTTCTCCAGAACGGAGTTTGGTCGCAGGGAACTCGCAATACAATCTTCGAGTCAGCTTTTGATTCAGCCGCTAAATTCGCTTTGACAAATCGTGTGGAGTTGAGCCGACATGCTAATTTTCGTAACCAACCAGCTAAACAAGGGCTTTGGTTTGAAATTGCAAATTTACGAAAGAATGTGGCGTGCTTAGACAAGCGGCGTCAATAACGGCAATCAACATTGCAAAATCTTATTGCAGCGCAGTCACGTCCACAATTATCAGATCAAAACGTAAATCGAGAAAGCATC
>CAJQQR010000241.1 GCA_905480545.1 uncultured Pirellulaceae bacterium | reverse complement strand
CAAGTTTCAAAATCGCGTCCGGATCTGATGGATCGATACCGGTGTTTTCCGCAAATAATTCATCGTAAGTCCGTCGCTGGAACGGCGGTGTAAAGTCGATCGTCTCATCGCCCCAGGGCAACACAAAACTGCCACCGATTTTCTTTATTGCATCGCAGATCACTTGTTCCGTCAAATCCATCATCGAACGGTAATCACCGAACGCTTGATAAACCTCCAGCATGGTGAATTCAGGATTGTGCTTCAGGCTGATGCCTTCGTTTCGATAAACGCGTCCCAATTCAAAGACACGTTCCATTCCACCGACCAACAATCGCTTCAGGTGCAACTCAAGCGCAATCCGCATATAAAGATCAAGATCAAGTGCATTATGATGCGTTGTAAAAGGGCGAGCTGCGGCACCACCGGCGATGGCATGCAATGTCGGCCCTTCGATTTCAACGAAGCCATTTGAAGCAAGTGTTTCTCGCACTGATTGCACAATCTTAGATCGCTTCAAAAATCGTTCGGTGACTCCTTCGTTGTAGGCAAGGTCGACATATCGCTGACGTTGCTTTAGTTCTGGATCGGTCAGACCCGCGTGCTTCGCCGGAGGTGGCTCAAGTGTCTTGGTCAAAAAGTGGACCGCACTCGCAAAGATTGAAAGTTCACCCGTTTTTGTGACCCGCAATTCTCCATCGACGCCGACGATATCACCCAGATCAAGGCACTCCACGACCTGCCAGTTTTCATCACCGACCTGCTTCCGTCCGACAAACAATTGGATCTTGCCAGTCCAATCTTCGATGTCGATAAAGCGGAGCTTGCCGGTGTCACGCGAGAGTTTAATTCGACCCGCAGCACGGACCTTTGGTCCAGACATCGTGCCCTTTCCCTGCTCGGTGATCCAGTTTTTGAACGCGTCGCGTTGATCCTGGGTTTCAAGCTCGGGCAAGTCCGCAACGGAGCCGTCTTCTTTCGTGTATTTGATTTCGCTCTCTCGAGCCCGAATGTCACCGATCAGATCGCGGTCATCAAAACGTTGACCCCAAGGATCAAGTCCCAGTTCTTCCAATCGAGTCATTTTCTTTCGACGACTCTTCCGCAGTTCATCTTCGTTTTCGGGATTGTCGGTAGCTTCTGAATTCTCGGACATTGTCTCGGTCTAAATGGCGTTTGGAGTTTCGAATCACAAATTGTCGCATCATTATGGAATGCTGCAACGGGACAAAATGGGCAGATGCCGGCTGAATGGCCTTCAATCCATCAAGTGCTAAAATACCGACGCTAATCACCTTAAAAGAGTCTTCTCGCCATGAGCCAAAACCGTATCGTCCTTTATTCCAACGGAATCGCTGATTTTCAACGAGTTGTCAAAGTCAATGGCGATCAGCCCACCGAAGTTTCGATCCCGGTCAGCAAGCAGCATCTGGCCGACGTCTTGGCTTCGCTCAACATCTACGGCGACGTGCGTTTTGATTCTGCGCCGACATTTCGCCCCGACACCGGATTTGATGGAAGCATCACGATTAACCCCAAAGATTCGTTTAACACGTTGGCGAGCGAATTAAGTGGGTCAAAGGTTGCCATCGAAAAAGCCGGCGGCACTGTCGAGGGATTGCTACTCGGTACACACGAGACCCAGATTGCGACCACAGGTTCACCCTGCACCAAGAAGTATCTTGTGGTCTCAACCAACCAGGGCGTTAAAATATCGCTTATTCGGACATCGTTTCATTGGAATCAAAAGACGATATCGTCAAGGCGGAAATTGATAAGGCACTCAAGCGAAATTACGAAACGATTAAACCGAACAGCACGTTTGTTGACTTTTCGATCGCTTCGATTTCTGAAACGGACAACGCAGAAGAAGTTTCTGAAGCGTTTCTTCAATACGCAGTACCCGTCGCTGCCTGGAAAATTTCGTATCGATTGATCAGGTCAAGCGATAACGATTTTCTGCTTCGTGGATTCGCGATCGTTGATAACAACACCCAGGAAGATTGGAACGACGTGATGATTAGTGTCGTCACCGGCGAACCGATTACTTTTTCGACAGACCTTGCGGAAGCCAAAACGCCGCGGCGAGAGCACGTCAATATCGTCAATGAAACCGCGATCGGAGCAATTGAGCTTGAGCCCGAGATGGTGATGATGGCCGCACCGGCGGATTCGTTGATGAGAGGAGAGAGTGGTGTGGCCAGAGGTCGGCAAGTGGCGGCGAAAAAAGCGTCGCCGCGAAAACTGGCAAGCATTGACGTGGCTGAGACCCGCGAGGTGTCAGATTTTTCAGTACATGACGCCAAACTGCCGGTTTCCATTGGCTCGAATCAATCCGCCATGATCCCGATATTGGATTTGAATTTGGGCGAAACAAAAACTGTGCTTCATTACGATTCCTCAAAACATAGCAACCGTCCATTTCGCTGTATAGAATTCGTTAACAGTTCGACACAAAGCCTGAGTCGCGGTCCTTGCAACGTCGTAATCGATGAAACGTATGTCGGAAGTTGCATTGTGCCGGCTTGCAAGCCTACAGAAACATCCATCTTGCCACATGTTTTGGAAACCAGCGTGCTTGTCGACGGAAAACACAAATCGAACCAACGTAAACTGGTCAGTTTGAAAGTTTCTGAGGGCGTCTCGATCAGAACTTTTCGAATTGAGCGGGTCCATGTCTATGAGATTAGTTCAGTGAGTGATGAAGCACGGCAATTCGTTTTAGACCACGACTCTGAACGACCTGAAGGTTCAATCACGGCAACTTTAATGCGGTCAGACCATGAACCGATTGAGTTGCGTGAAGTCACGAAAACGAAGAGTGGTTATCGAATTCGTTTTGAATTGATGGCCAAAGATCGACTGTCGATTCGTATTGTCGAAAAAAATCTTGATTCGCACAGATTGGCGTTTGGAAAAGATGGATTCGCCCATAACTTTTTTGACAACTTGATCGAAGCCAATTCCGCAATTGCTGATGATTCGAGCGTTATTCAATGTATTGAGTTGCAGGCGAAAATTGACGACAAAACGAAAGATCTGGAGCAACAGCAATCCGAAATACGGCGGCTGAATCAACGCCAAGAGCGACTTCGAAAAAACATTGGCGTCGGTTCAAATGATGAGCATTCAAATCAGTGGCGGGCTGACTTGGCGACCGTTGAAAATCGTATGGTTGAGATCGAAGAAACGATTATCCCAAAAATCGAAGCCATGCGACGAAAGATAGGATCGGAATTATTTGATGCCGCCAAATCGCTGGTGTTTGACTGGGAAGAAAAATAGCGAGGAAGGATCGATCGGACTCGATCTTTTGAGTCCGTTCTCGTGGGTATTCTGTTGATTGGAAAGATTTTCACCCTATTCTTTTTCCAGGTGTCACAGCTTAACAGAATCGCATGCCGGTTTTATTGATCTTGTCGGTACTGCTCATTCTTTGGGTAAAACGGGCCGATTTAGAAAATGATGGGAGTTGCAAAGCGGTGCGAGAGTTCCGCTTGTTCCATCCAATTCTTTTTCGGACCCAAACCTCTAAAACCAATTCGAGGAAAACATGAAACACGCCCTTCTTTCGACGCTTGCGTTATTACTGGCTGCATCAAGTGCTTTTGGACAGGAACAAATCGTTCCCTCAAAACAGGCTCCATTGGCAACAAACAACGCGACGATTCAGTCGAGTGGTTTTGACCCGACGCAAAACACGATCCCAGCACCAAGTGTGGCAACTCCCACAACGACAGTTCCGTCTGGCACAGTCCCGGCAACTATTGAGCCTGTCAATCAAGTAAAGCCGTATGCGATGTCGACTGACACGCAGACGTATCCAAGCGTTCGAAGTGCTCAACCTGGCGTCAGCGATTACCGATTCGAAGTTGCCAAGCAAAAGGCTCGTGCCCGTCGTTTACGAATGGAAGTCAAAAAGTGGTATGGCATCGACTCGGCTCGTCCAACGACTTATCCCACTGTTCACGCTCCCATTTATTCTGCGTACTACAACGGTGTCTACTCGCGTCCTAACTACTACAACAATTCGGTAGCGCCCTTTTACTTTCACCAGAGTGTTAATCGCTAAGAGTTCTAGAATGGAGGCAACTGGCCGTCCACCTGATTTTCATATTTGAACAGTGGGTCTGAAGAAAAGAATTATTTTGAAAATGGACGCGGTCGACACAAAACAAGTCACAAACGTGGCTTGTTTTTTTGCGCTGATTTGCAAGTGCAGATGATCGGGGCATCTGTGGTCGATTGCGTTTCTCGTTCTCGTTGTAACGCCTTCTGCCTGGTGTGGGATCGCCTCAAGGTTCTTATGGTGCTTTCATCTTCAAGCGTGCGATGCCATTTTGAGGTCCCGGGAAATCTAAAATTCGGATTCGTCAAAGTGGTCGATGGGGACTAAATCGTCCTGGACCAAAACCGGTACGTGATTGTCGACAACGACCAAGAAGGATTCAGATTGATTGATGAGCGCCTGGTCAATCGGCTCCGCAATCTGAATGCCCAACTGATTGAATAAACGGCCAGCGGTTTGCTCTCGATTTGCATGTTCCAGAATCGCGGAAGGGCAGCGAGTTAAGTCTTCGCCGGTCGATGGGCAGCAAATCAGCGTTAAGATGGAATCGGGCATGGCTTCGATCATACCAGAATGAAAAAGCTTTCGGCAAAATATCCTGGAAACCAATCACTCGATCCGCCGAGAGAATGAAAACCAAGCGACTAATGAAGCCTAAAAGATCTCCATTGCGATTTCCTTACCGACGAACTCCGCCATCACTTGGGGGCTTTCTTTGGCCAAGTCGGAATGCACAAAGTTGGTGCTCGATAGCGAAATGAATTTTTGGAAGCGGGTCAAATCACCCTGATCAGAAAGGTCCCACGCACCCTCGACGGTTGCAATGATGAATGCTTCTCGCCCGTCGACAATATGGCAGATGGCGGTGCATGATTGGGGGGCCACTGTTCGGGCATGATTTAATCGACTGAACATGACGGCATCCACGCTGTGATTCTTCATCAACCAATTTAGTTGTCGTTCGTCGTAGTTCCCGTTTCGAATCACAGTCGTTTTACATGGCCCTAACTCATGCGGTTGAATGTCGATGACTTCAAATGCTCCGCTGGTGCGCAGTGATTTGACGATTGATGCGCGTAAACGTTGGGCGAAATCGTTTTCTTCCAAATGGCTTTCCATCGGCAAAATGGCAACTCTACGTATCGGTTGAGACGCTTTTTGATGCTGGCTCCCGATATTCGGCGTCGGATCAACCGGCATTGGTTGGAAGCATTTGCATCCGTTTAATAGAAACGAAATACATGCGACAAAAAACAACAGGTTATTCATATGTTTTTTCACGGGCGCATCCTTGCAGCAAACCAAAAGGGATTCTTTGTTCCAGCCAAATACAATGATCAATTTTTCGGTGACGGGAGTAATTCGCTGTTGGGCAGTGCGCCCGGTTCGACCATTTGATTTGTAGATGGTGATCCTGACGATACGTTGGCGGCGTTCAATTCATTGGAAACGTATTTACGCAATTGATTAAGCATCTGTTGAATCTCGGTTTCACTTCGCGAATAGGTATCAGCCAATTCCTCGAATTTGACCTTCAAGCTTCGGTTTTGTTGAGTAACAGAAATCATCTGATTTTGCAATTCATCGAAAGCAATATTGGTCTGCGTTAAAGCCTGGGTCGTTAGCGTAAGCTCGTTTTTGAGAACCTTGTTATCTGCTTGGCAGTCGGCAATCATCTTTTCCAGCATCGCGATTTTTGCGGCCTGATTTACAACCATCTCGGATGCTGCCATACGTGGCGACGGAGCAGAAAAAGTACCCGACAGATTTGCCCCGATGTCCGTTGAAAATCGATTCCCGTCTAAGGGGGGCAGCGACCTATAGTATTGTTGGTAATCCTCACGAAATTGGCTTAGGGGGGGGGAGGCATCGCCGCCGTTTTGCACGGTGGACTCCAGGCTTTCCACCGGCAAAATCATTGGTGAAGATTGACTCACACGAAGAGTGTTGGATGTGATTGGGTTGCCGACGGTTCCCAATCCTGGACTCAATGATTCTTTTGAAACTGTGTCTGACGGGTCAGAATCGGATTGAAACTCTGCAGGGGTCGCCCGCTGCAGGTTGAACCGATTGAGGTTCGACTCTCGATAACGCCTAAACAGTTTTTTGTCTTTCAACGAAAATTTCGTATCCGGATCAGGTTGAGCCAATAGAATCGAGTTTGCAGATTGAACAATAAAGCCAATCGCTAGCACGCAAAACAAATGACTGAATTTACGTTGTCTATTCATAATCGCACACGATCCTTGTAATTTTTCCACACTCACATTGCACTTCAATAAATTTGACTTGCCCCTTTTCCCGCACGACGTTGAGCGAAACCTTATCCTGTTCGTTGTGGACCGAAGCGCCGGCTCCGGGGCCGATTGCTATCGTCGAGGATGATTCGATTGATAGTTTTTCTTTTGATAGTAATGCGTTTGAATTGTTCATGGCTCAGTCTATTTCGTCTCAAATGTTTTCCGGTGCCGAAGGAGATCGCTGACTCAAGCGACATCAAGATTTTTCCTCTTCACCCAATTTGGCTTCTAAAAATTGCCGGAGTCGAAGTTCAGCGCGAGTTAAAACTCTTGAAGCACGCGATTCGGAAATGTTAAAAACCTCACCGATTTCTTTTAATAACATTGAATCAAGGTGATACATGATCAGAACGGTTTTTTCACGTTCGGGGAGCAACTCAATGCAGTCCGCCATCTGTTCAAGGATTTCACCGTTTTCAGCATGCAATGCGGGATTTTCGACTGTTCGATAGCTAAATCCCCCGATTTCATCCCAGCTTTCAGGGGTGCAGATTTTCATCGCACACAAGCTTTCTTCGACCTGATTCTCCGTCAGTCCCGTTGCTTGACTGATCAATTCCGGTGTCGCCGGGGGCTCGATGCTCTCAACCGCTTCCCGAATCATGCGAATATTTTTCAAGACTTTTTGCGGAAGCTGGGAGTTCTTCCTCAGTTGGTCGACAACGGCACCGCGAATACGTGGATAGGCAAACGTTCGAAAACTGACTCCACGCGTTGCCACAAACTTGTGAGCTGCCTCGGTCAGTCCCAATAGAGAAGCAGAATAAAGATCATCTTTGTCCACACCGGCTGGTAAATGGGGAATCATTGAACTGACGATCTTTTGCGCAAACTGCATATTGTCCAGAATCAAGGCTTCTCGATCTTGTTCATCTTGATTGGCTTTATATCGTCTGGCGACGACGCGTTTTGATTTTACGACCATGTTAACCCTACAAATCGAAAGCTTGAGTTCGTGATCTCAAACATCAACTCAAATTTCAAACGAACAAAGATGAAAACCAAAGGTGCACGAAAAAAATGGTGATTCCGGTAAACGACGAACCGATAAGCACACGCATAAAAATCACGAACGGGTCAAGCCCGCTTGCTGCACCCACCAACGTGATCACGCATGCAGACGCCATCATCACCAGTCGACAGACTGGAAATGGCTTGAGGTCCGTTTGATCGGTTGAAGTTGCCATGAAAAATTGTTCTACCCGAGTTCTGTATTTATGTGATCGATTACGTCAGTCTCAATTGCTTGCTTATCTAGTTCATGCGGCTGAATTTGAACGAGGATTTTCATTCGTTGTTTGATCGAACGCGCGATGGTTCTGACCCGTGGTTTGATTTACTGTCCTCGCCTCGAATACTTGATCGTGCCGAATAAATGCGACCGCCGCCAAAGGAATGTCTTTGGGGACCTCATTGAATGCGATGACCGAAACGTCGGGCAATGCTCTAAATATTGCATTGCGAATGGGACGCCGCATCATTGAATCATTTGCCAACACGGCGACGTTTTGTTCCTGAATCGCGTACTGTTCCCAGCTTTCTCGGAGCAAACGCATGAAGTTTTCAAGGGCTTTGGGGGCCAAACCAATTGTTCCTTCGTGCAACATTTCACGAAACTGTGTCTCTAGCTTCGGATCCAACATGATGATTTGGACTTCGTTTTGTTCGTTCAGAAAACGTTCACAAACCACGTATCCAATATCCTGTCGAACGAGATCACTAAGTTGCTCAGGGTTTTTCACCTGCTGTCCATGATGGGCTACCGACTCCAAAATGTTCTCCAGTCCCGAGATCGAAACCTTCTCGGAAAGCAGGTTGCCAAGGACTCGGCGTAGTGCACCCATGCGAATGATCTCCGGTCGCAATTCGCTGATCACAGTCGGAGCGGTGCTCTCAACTTGCTTCAGCATCTTTTGTAAATCCTCCAGCCCCAAAAGCTCATGTGCGAATCGTCGGAATAACTCGCTTAAGTGAGTAACCAGTACGGTTTGTGAATCAACCACCGTATAGCCACCGATCTCAGCCCGCTGTTTTGTTGAAGTCGTTATCCATTTAGCCTCAAGCCCGAATGCTGGTTCGGTTGTGTTTTCGCCATCTATTTCCAGCGTTGTTGTGCCAGGGTTAATGGCCAGGTAATCGCCCGGACGCAGTTCACCCTCACCCACTTTACGGCCGTTGATTGAGACATGGTAATGATTTTGGCGAAGCTCTGGATTGCTACGGATTCGAATCGGTGGCACCCAAAATCCGTCACTATTGGCAAGTTCTTTTCGTAGGTTCGCCGTCCGTTCCGCAAGCCCAATTGACTTTCCAGATTCGATCGTGCCGGCCAATCCCAAGCCAACTTCAACGAGAATTCGATCTGAGTTTACAAATTCTGATAATGTCTTTTCCTCTGGCGTTCCTGGTACCGTTGGTGCCTGTTCTGGTTCTTTCGTATCGTCATCCTCATCTTCGATTTCTGATCCCATGCGTTGGGCCACAACGAAACACATAATGGCCAATAAGAAGAATGGGATCTTCGGTAGTCCCGGTGTGAATCCAATAATAGCCAACACGAATGCACCAACGAACAATGGCCTGCGGCTGGCTAGCATTTGCCCGCCAAGCTCTTGTCCCAAATTCTGGTCCGAAGCCGATTTGGTAACCAGAATTCCGGACGTTGTTGCAATAATCAAAGCCGGGATTTGCGAGATCAATCCATCACCAACCGTCAGTTGGCTATATGTTGCTAAAGCGTCGCTGACTGAAATGCCCTGCATCATGCCGATGATGACACCACCAAAAATATTGATGGCTGTGATGATCAAACCCGCGATCGCATCGCCGCGAACGTATTTGCTGGCACCATCCATTGCTCCGTAAAATTCGGCTTCACGCGTCAGATGGCTGCGTTTTGCCTTTGCCTCTTCCTGAGTAATCGCCTGAGAGGTCAATTCAGCATCGATCGCCATTTGTTTACCGGGCATTGCATCCAAAACAAATCGCGCATTGACCTCCGAGATTCGACCGGCACCTTTGGTGATCACGATAAATTGAATAATAACCAGGATCAGAAAGATGATGATTCCGACGACCAGGGAGTTTCCGACAATCAATCCACCAAATGTATCCACAATTTTTCCTGCGTCACCGTCGGACAGGATGAGACGCGTTGTCGCGACGTTTAACGCCAGGCGATACAGCGTTAAAAGGAGCAGGAGTGATGGAAAAACAGAGACGTCCAGCGGTTCCCTGGCATTTAAAGTTACCAGCAACAGCATTACCGAGAGTGCCAGGTTTAACGCCAGAAACATATCGAGCAAAAACGTTGGCAAAGGAATCAGCAATACGATCAAGACTGCTAGCGCACCAAACGCTATGGCCATTTCGCTGCGAACAGCGAAGACCGAGTTTGAATCGTTTTTGATGCGGACGTCTGCCATGAATTGATTGCGTTAACTGCCAAAACTGGTGATCAAGGTTTGCACGATAAGTCCCCACCCGTCAACAAGTACGAATAACATTAGCTTGCAGGGAGTTGAGATGATGACCGGTGGCATCATCATCATTCCGAGTGACATCAATACCGTGGATACGACCAGGTCGATGAGGAGGAATGGCATGTAAATACAGAATCCCATAATGAATGCAATTCGTAGTTCATGGATGATGAATGCGGGAACCATGACGTGGATAGCGGGTTTTTCATTGTTAGACAATGCATCGGAGTTTGACGCTTCCATGATTAAGTTGACGCAATCGATACCGGAATCGTCACGGTCAAGTTGATGCCACATGAAATTTGACATCTCCTCTTTGCAAACAACGAAGACTTTCTCTGGCGAAATCTCGTCGTTGATGTAAGGTTGAATTGCATCGGTGTTGATTTTGCTGAACGTCGGAGTCATTACGAAGAGTGTCAAGAACAATGACAATCCTATGATGACTTGGGTTGGCGGAATCTCCTGAGTCGAGAGCGCCCGACGGACGAATGAAAGCACAATCACAATGCGGGTAAAGGCTGTAATGCTGACCATTGCACCGGTCAACAGCACCATCGAGCCGAGGAATAACGCGATTTGAAGAGGAGGAGCAAGATTGTCAAACGCGGACGATTGGGTCACTTGATCCGCCATAGTTGACGCTGATTCAAATGAGGAGAGTCCTTCTAATTGAGACGCGCCAATATCGTTCGCAATCGAGATGCTGTCTAAACTGATTTCATTGTCTTGCATATCTGTCCCTCGGAAATCCTATTCCCCGAAGTTTCCTCCGCCAGCAATTTCGTAGGAGTGAAAACGGCGGATCGGTGGACGACGTCGCTTTGATCGAATCGAGTCGTTCAGTGGCGTTTCTGATTCCGCGGTCGCCGGAGAACGTGCCGCAAGATTCGAATCAGTTTCCCGGTTTTCGTCACTTAATGAATTCGGCATCACTGCAGTTTCATTTGCGGACCTTTTTCTCTCTGACTCATAGAGATCCGTCGCGTCCGTGGCTAACAGGTCTGCAATTGAGGAGGATTCAGTCAACTTGATCGATCCAGCATTAGATTCGGACCCCGCATTAGATTCGGACCCCGCATTGGATTCGGCCTCCGCGTCATCCAATGCCGTTTCTACCGCATTGGCTTCGTCGTACTCGTCAGCAAACGATGGTGGCAGGCAGACCATTGATTTGATTCCAGACTGATCAATACCGACGATAACTTTATGATTGCGGATGGTAACCAATTTCAGTTGGCATTTTCCTGAGATCTTTTTGGTCTCGATCACATCGAATTCTGGCTCGGCTTTCTTTTTGTTGCCTGGACCGGTGTACCCCATTTTCTTGAGGGTCACCATCGCTGCAACGCACAGAACCAAGATCACGATTGTCGAAATCGTCACTTTTTGTACGGTTTCAGAAAGGTTGAGTTTTTGGCGAGGCTCAGTTTTCTTTTCATTCGATTTTTCGGTTAGCAAAATTGTGCCGGTGGCTTGCATGTTTTCCCGTGCCGTTGTTGCCGTGCCAGAGACCAGGTTTTCGTTGCCAACAAGCCGTTGATCGACGTTCAAGAGATTGGGCACACTTTGGAGCGAGCCCATTTGGGCCGAATCGCGGCTGATGGAGTTACCGGATCGCTCTATTTCGGTTGACATCGAAGCCCTTCGGACCGCTGGCGAAACGGTAGGCTGGTTTTTTGAATAGGCGACCGCAAGGTTCGATGGTTTTTGCCCATTGGAGTATTGAGATGTCGGGAATGGCTTGGTGCGAGATTGAACTGAAGAACCCCGATTGCGATCCGGGCTCCAACCGGAACTCGAATTTAACTTCGGTGTCGATGCATTTTGTGTCGATGCATTTTGTGCTGATGCATTTTGTGTCGAAGTCGAAGAGTATTGGTTTGAACCGTTGATCGCTCTACGCGATGCTTCGACAATGTTTGGAGAGAGTGGTCGGGTTTTTAGGTCAATCGTTGCCAAAGGATCCTGAGTTTCCCGATTCCGTTGTTGTGTCAGCGTATCGGCTGTTTCCTGAATCACCGCGGTTGTTCTTCCCGAGAAACGGTTTTTCGGATCATTCATTTCATGTGGCACTGCGGGAATGGGCAGCTGTGAAAAAAAAGATCCGGATCCAGGTGACGGGGGTGCGGACCCCGTTCGTTCGGTAGCTGGTTCAGTCAGTTGGGCCGAAGGTCGGAATTGATTCTGCCCCACGATCGAGTTGTCCGATAAAAGCAAAAACCAACCTATGACCAACAAGCCGATTGAAAAACCGCCGCTTGTGACTGAGCTTCTAATGTTCGTTTTTGGTAAAGTCATCGACCGTGCCTTTGTCTCTAATAACCTTCGTTCGATTCAATTTCTCGTATGCGAATAGCAAAGCAATCGTCAATTACAACAACTTCTCCCTTCGCGATTCGTACGCCTTGAGCAACAAGGTTGACTGGTTCGGAGAGGTTTCGGTTTAACTCGATGACTGAACCCTCACTTAGTTGAAGCACATCACCAATCGGCATCTTGATGCTTCCCAATTCGGCTGAGACCTGCACAGAAACATCCAGAAAGCGGGACATCGACGCAGGTGTCATTGATTTCGCGGTGTCATTCAGATTGGAAAACTGCGGGACCTTCGCCTCTACCGACCCGCTTTCAGATTCTGAATCCGTGTTCTCACTGGACTGTCCCTGATTTCCGCCGGTAGTGCTTTCATTATCAAGCATGTTTTCTGTATCCGTTGCGTCTCCTGCTTGCAGAGCAGCGGTGTCGTTATTTTGTGCATCCATCGCTTTTTCTTCAGTACTCATGACATTCCTCTGTTAGCACGTCGATCTGAACATGCTGAATTTTTAAACGTTAGACGGTGCTTGAAATTTTTATTGCTTGTGACTTCCCGAGCTTTCCAGGCCATGCTTTGAATTTTTCTGCATCTTCGACCCAGACCGGTAGTGGATCGGAAATCTTTTGATCCAACATGACGACATCGCCCGCAGCCAAATTGGACATCTGGTTGAAGCTTAATTCCGCACCACCGAGGATCACCGACATGTTGACTTTCATTTCCTTTGCAAAGCATTCCAAAACACTGGTAAATGCGCCAATCTGATTGCTGGCCGGTGCGCTGAATTTTGAAAACATGCTTTCGAAATCGGCTTGGGGCACAATCCAAAACAAATCGAAGTTTTTCTCCCCCTGCTTCACCTCGAACTTCAATTGCAGCATGATAGTTTTCGGGTCGAAGGCACGGCTTCGATGCGGACGGTCGTCAATTTCTTTAAAGGACATGGGCAATGAATCTTGATCTACCCATGATTCTCCTAAGGAGCCAATGACTTCGCCGATAAACATTTCAAATAGCGAAACCTCAACGCTGGACAGCATTCGGTCTTCGATTTCTTCTACGACATCGCCCATCATCTCCATCACGATGGAGAGAACCGCCGTCCGTTCCAGCAACATAAATGACTCAATTTCGGGCGTTCCGAAAAGAACGCGAATGGCTATCGCAGGCTTTGGTATTCTGGACTTTAGAACTGCAAAAGAAAATGCGGCGTCCGAGTCATACTTGACCTCAATTTCAGAAGGAAGATCAGTGGACCATTTTTCTTTGAAAAGAATCGCAAACGCTTTGGTCCATTGCTTCAGCAAATCGCCGTCGTCGATTGAAAGACCGGTCGGTTTCTGAAAATCGTATGTTTCAAGATTCTGGTTGGTCATTGTACGTTGAAGACGTTGAAGTAAACGCCATGGATTCTCTCCACGCCGTCAAGAAATAACATGCTATTGAATTGGTCTTTGATTTCCCGTCGAAGTCGGTTTTGAGCCTGCATGCCGCGAAGCGAATCCATGTTTTGGCTTGCTAGATAACCGTTCAGCCAATCCGTCAGCAATATTTTTTTGGCTTCAATCAATTTGACAATCTCGTCTTTATCTTCCTTCATCATCGAGATTGAGAGTTGCACTTTCAAATATCGCGTCATCGCCGGTTCGTCGATATTTGCGGTGGCTTCACCGAATTCGTGGTACTCCAGGTTTTGAGAATCGATCGGAATATCTTTCCGCTCGTCATTGACGTTTTCTTTTTCGGCCGTTGAGCCGCCAGATATCAGATAGGGCGTCGCGAAACCCGCGGCGATCGCGGAGCCCGCAACAAGAATGTTAAGGATCAACGACATCATGCCGCCCTTTTTAGAAGCGTCTTTTCCGTCAGCGTTATTTTCTTCGTCTGCCATCAATCTCAACCAATCCTCAAACGACTCGAAAGCAATTTGAGTTTTGATTTTGCCCGTTGTTGAAATAAAACGATTACGTAACTTCTATCGGCGGACTTGAATCAGGAACTAGAAATTTTTTCACTGATTTGTGTTCGCAAAGTGGCAAGTCATCGGAAAAAAATGTCCAGCTAGCGACATTTGGTTGATCTAAGGGTGATCTGGGTAACACCATCGATTTCCGGCGATTTCGCCTAGAGGCTTCTTCGCCTCCATTTTCAATGTGGAGCTCGGAAGTAATGGATCATCCGGTCGGAAAATTTTTCCGGATCCGATGGAGGGTCTTTGCGGCTTCGAAGGTTTCGAAGGCTGAAAAACCATTGGAAACGAAAATCTTTGACTAATCGTGCTAACTGGCACGCCAGTTGCCTAACGTGAGGTCTGCACTTGGATCAATTCGCTTCTACCATTCCGTTCATCGAAATCGATGGCCAAAAGGTTGATAGCGAAGCGAGATCGAATTGCATCGTGCGAGAATGGAACTGTCAAAAAGGGACTTTTGAACGACTCATGCTAAACGGTTTATATAGCAGCGCGACCGCATTGAATATCAATATGCATAATCAGGACTTGATTTCGCATAACCTTGCGCATGTCAATGTTCCAGGCTACAAACGCAGTATGCAAACGGTGGCGACCTTCGATGATATGGTTGAACGCGTCAATGCAAACGGTGAATCGCAGTTTGAAAATGCCAACAGCTCGCCGGTAAGCAAAAATATTAACGGTGCCCACTTTGCCGCTTTCAAGACCGATTTTTCACAAGGTCGAATTGAGGAGACTGGCGACAATCTGAATGTGGCATTGGACGGAGATGGATTCTTTGTCATTCAGGGCGAGAACGGTCCGCTCTACACAAGGAATGGCGATTTCAAAGTCAATGCAAACAAGCAATTGGTGTTGCCGTCAGGATTTATAGTAGAAGGTGAAGGGGGCCCGATCGAAATCTCCAACGCGCTTGGTGCATCGATTGCGCAGGACGGAACCATCACTGTTGACGGTGAAGAAGCCGGCAAGCTGCGGGTCGTTAATTTTACTGATTTGAATCAATTATTACCGGCCGGTACAACGCTTTTTTATGCTCCGGAAAATGCGGCTCCGGAAGAAGCAGATTTGGGAAAGACCCGGATCATAGGAGGATGTTTAGAATCGTCGAATACGCAAGCAGTCGACGAGTTGATCAAGATGATTGCGGGAATGCGTCACTTTGAAGCGGCCCAAAAAACCCTCACCAGCATTTCCGAAACGATCGCAAAACATACCAGCACTCAAACCGCGTAAAGGATGACTACGACATGTTAAGAGCTTTTTTTTCAAGTGCATCAGGCATGCGTGCCCAAGAAACACTCATTGATGTGACGGCGAACAACCTTGCGAACGTTAACACCAACGGGTTCAAGCGACACCATGTCGACTTTGCTGATTTGATTTATGCAAATAGCCGGCAAGCCGGTGGGGAGGTTGCTCAGGGACAAGAGTCACCCGTTGGATTACAAATTGGTAGTGGTGTTCGTGCTGTTGGCACGACCAAGATCTATGCACCAGGCAGTATCAACGAATCCCGAACACCAACGCATGCCGCGATTGAGGGACAGGGTTTCTTCCAGGTAACACGACCGGACGGTACATTCGCGTACACACGAGACGGAGCATTTCATGTTTCGTCGGAGGGGGAGATCGTTACTGGTGATGGATTGCCGCTTTCGGACAACATTGTTGTGCCACCCCAAACCAGTCTCGAGTCGTTAACCATTGGCACGGACGGTACCGTTTCGATCATTGTGGATGGTGAAGCCCAGCAACTGGGGCAGATTCAACTACATCAATTCATGAATCCAGTTGGACTGGAAAATATCGGCGGCAACCTACTGATTGAAACTCCAGCCTCAGGTGAAGTGCTGTCGGGCAATCCTGGAGTTGACGGTTTGGGACGCATCAGACAACGTGCGTTGGAAGGCTCAAACGTCGAAGTGGTGGGTGAACTGGTTTCGTTGATTTCTGCACAGCGTGCTTATGAAATTAATTCTCGAGCCATTCGAGCCGGCGACGAGATGTTGTCTAACACCGCTCAAATCGTGAGGTAGGTAAAGTGATTCGAATTCAATCCAAAATTTTCTTTATTGTGTCGCTTGTCGTCATTGCTACAACTCAACCCTGCAGCGGCATTCAATACAACAACACGACGATTAACTTGCAAAAACAGAATCGTCCCAGAGCCACTGTTTCGCTGTACACGTCCATCAAGACAAATATCAAACGCGAAAGCCGTGAGCCGGGCAGCGTGATTCGAATTGGTGATATTGCAAGCGTGTTCTCGCAAGATAAACAACTGGCCGCAAAGATCGAATCGCTTGATATCGACACTTGGCCCAAACCAGGTAACAAATTTTCGATCACACGGTCGCAACTTCAAATTCGGACTCAAATTGCAGGATACAGCGTCAGTGACGTTGTGGTATCGGGGAACGCTCGTGTAAAGATCATTGGTGTTGGAGAAAAACAAATTCCGGATTCCGCCGCGTTTGAGTCCAATCCATTTACCCAACAACTTCTGCAGAACGTAATCGCGTCGGCTGCAAAACGTTATGGCGTTGATGAAGAGGCCATCACGGTTGAGGTTTTGGGGGCACCGATTCTACCTGCCGAATTGGATATTGCGGCTTCTGAGTTGACGATTGATGTCATTTCAGATGGAAGTCAACTGATTGGAAAGCAGACGGTGGAGTTACTGGTTTCCAACGGTCGCCTGACTCGCCAAGTTAAGTTGCCCTTATCGATCTTGATTGCGAAAGAAGTTGCAGTAACATCCTCAATCGTTCGCACGGGCGACGTTCTGTCCAAAGCAAATGTACGACTGCAAAAAATGCATTTCACGTCAGGCAACATTGATGATTCGGTGACCATCGATGCGTTTGGTTCCTTCTCTACGAAAAACATTCGGCGAAATCAAATGCTGAAGTTCTCGGATCTGGGAAGCGTTGCTGGGGCGAACCGAGATGGGAATCGCCAAATCGTTGTAAAGCGTGGCGATCTTGTTACCGCAAAATATCGCCGCAATTCCATCGAACTCAATCTTGCTGGTGTCAAAACATTGCAGGCGGGGAAAATCGGTCAGTTGATTCAGGTCGAAAGACAGGACAACGGTCGAACTTTTGCCGGTCGCGTGATTTCAGCTACCGAGATCGAAATCCGATAAAGTGACGCGAAGATTTTTGATAAGACAAATGGGTTGGACGCCCAAACTTGCTTTTTTATGGATGATGAGAATGGTGGTTGACAATTTGGAGCGTAAAAGCAAAACGACGTTTCGGAATGTTTTTTATTTCGTTGTGGTTCTTCTTGCGTGTGGACCGGAAACGTTGAACGCGCAGTATGGTAACCCTCAAACCATTCATCCGTACGATCGTGGTTTGCAGGCGACGCAAAAGAATGATTCATCTCGACAAACTTCCAACCGCAGGAACTCCAAGCAATATCAGCAAATGCCGGCGCGTGAAAACCTTCAATCCGTTCAACGTACACTTTATAAAACGACTGCTCAGCAATCGGTGATGCCACCGCTCAATGCAATGTCGCAGTCGCATCAGATGCCACAGGTCCCAGAACAGAGTCAGTTTGCTCAACAGCAGAATTTGATGGGGAAGCTTCCCTATCAACCTCAGCCGACACCGACACGGTCAAATTTGCCGTCCAGAGCGACAGGTATGTACGAACGAAGCCGAATGTTGCAAACAACCCGGGAATCGAGGGCAAGCCGAGTTGGTGATTTGTTGACGGTCGATGTGAAAATTGAAACGGTGGTCAACAATCAGGATCAGCGTCAGCTGCGAAAGTCTACCGGTGCAGACGGAAACGCAAACGCAGCCGCATCCGGGACAGAGAGTATCGACATTGATTACGGTTCCAGCTCCAACCGGCAACTGACGGGGCAGACTTCACTGCGAGAAACACGAACCATGACGGATGCTTTTCAGACAAGAATCCTGGATGTCCGCAACGATATCTTGTTGATTCAGGGTGAACGATACGTCACGGTTCAGGGCGATCTCAGGAAATTGGTTTTAAGCGGGCAGATCAACCGACGTGACATATCGATCGGCAATCGTATCTCCTCCGACTATGTCTACGGCATGAAGTTGGAATACGAGGGAGTTGGACCCGAACAGGAATACATACGTCAAGGTTGGCTCAAAAGACAGATAAGCAAGATTTGGCCGTTCTAAAATGATCCGCGTTAATGGGTTGCAAACAAAAAGGTTGGCGGCGACGACCGTCCAGAAACAAAATTTTCACGCACGATCTGGGGATCAAGAATGAACCTTATTTGTAAACAGGGCAAAGCATCGACCGAAGCCGCAATGCATCAAAGAGCAAAACAATTATTTTTCACATGTCTTTGTTTGATGATGACAACCGCCGCAATCGCACAAGTCGAAGTGCTACCGCAAACACCTACAGCGCCTGTTGCACAAAAACCAATCGCGATTACGACGCAACCATTGATGGCTCGAATTAAAGACATTGCCACAATTGAGGGCATTCGAACGCATAAGCTTACGGGGACCGGAATCGTTGTCGGGTTGAATGCTACTGGCGGAGATGATGATCTTACGAAATTTGAATTTGCCAAGATTTATGCAAAGGAGAATGGAGATGTGCCCAGAGATTTTCTTACCAATTTCCGTACGACGATCACTGCAAAAAATATGGCCATGGTCAGCATCACCGCGGAGATGCCTGAGTTCCCTCACCCGGGTCAAAAAGTGAGTGGCCATGTTGCGATTATGGATTCGTCGACCAGTCTTCAAGGTGGCACATTAAAACACGCGATTTTAAGAGGCGAGGATGGGGAAGTGTATGCAACGGTGCAAGGCAAGGTGATCGTGGGCGGTTTCGCGGCAAGCGGTCAGGCAGCGTCGATTCAATCCAATAATGTTTCGAGTGGAACTGTTGCCAATGGCGTAACCATCGAAAGAGTTCTATGTCAGCAAAAAGTTGGGGAGGCCGGGTACGTTGATTTTCATCTTCGAAACCCCGATCGCCAAACGGCTGAGCGCATTCTCAACGCCATCAACAAACGCTTTCCCCGGAAAGCGCAGTTGCTGAATAGGGCGTCGATTCGTGTCGCGGTTCCAATTCAACAAACGCAAACAGCAATGGAGTTGTTTCTCAATGAAATTCAGAACCTGACGGTTGAGCCAGATAACACTGCCAAAATTATCTACAACGAGCACTCGGGAACGATTGTGATCACCAGCAATGCAAAACTTCGCCCGGTCGCGATAACATTTGGAAGCCTCATGATCTCCACGACCGAAACACCGCAGGCATCACAGCCCAACGCGTTCTCCGACGGAGAAACGGTCGTGTTACCAAGAACGACGTTGACTGCCAACGAAGATGCGAATGAACTCCGGATATTACAACAGTCCAATTCGCTTCGTGACTTGGTTGACGGACTCAATGCCTTGGGGGTCTCGGCTCGCGAAATGGGCAATGTATTAATCAACCTGGAAAAATCGGGTGCACTTCAAGCTGAACTTGTTTTTGAATAATTAGGGCCAAAAAAGGAAGGTACGAAAATGGATGTTTCTGCGTTATCCACGGTGGCGATCAGTCCTTCACCGATTTCCGCCGGACTCAAAGCAATATCTTTGGTGAGAAATTCGTTACAAAATGACAACTCGTTCAAAGAAGCTTCGATTACAGCGTTAGCAAACGAACCTGCGTCTCAAAACGAGGCATTAAAAGAAGTACAGAACACAAAATTGGAAGATGCAGCACTTCAATTTGAAGAGCTTTTTGTGTCGACATTACTAAAGCAGATGCGTGAAACACTCGAAGAAGGAATATTTAGCGGTGAGTCTTCCGACTCGCTGGGCGCCATCTTCGACATGTTCATGGGAAAACATCTCGCTGCTTCAAAGCCATTGGGAATTGGGCAGGCTGTTGAGGCGTACACTAAACAAGCCGGAATGACATTATGATTGATATAAACGTAATTACTGAACTCGGTCAACGCTGCATCACGCATCTCAATGCGGAATCGGAAGTGCTCGGAAAGTTTGTAAACGTTAGCCAACG
>CAJQQR010000240.1 GCA_905480545.1 uncultured Pirellulaceae bacterium | reverse complement strand
CATCTTAAGACCTGGATTCGGCTCCAAAATGAAATCTTTTTTCAATTTTTCGAGAACTCAAAGCCGATAACAAGGTCCGTTCATATTGTGTATCGCACCGGTTCGGGTATACTTGTGCGTTTCAATTTGTCTTCCCGCCAGCGTAGCTCAGTTGGCTAGAGCAGCTGATTTGTAATCAGCAGGTCATGGGTTCGAGTCCCTTCGCTGGCTTTGCTGTTTTCAACAGCGCAAAATTTGGGAGGATACCGAAGCGGTCAAACGGGGCAGACTGTAAATCTGCTGGGCAACCTTCGCAGGTTCGAATCCTGCTCCTCCCACTTTGTAAGACAGGTTGAAAACAAAACGAGTTGATGTTGGTGAAAAAAACGAATTTTTGTGTTTTGCTTCACCAAATCGAGTAATTTTCACTATCATGTCGGTTCGCTATTTTAACTTTTCGCAAAATTTGCTGCTTATAAGCTTGTTTTGCTTTGCTGAAATGCGTCTCGAAGCCAGGGCTTTTGGGCCTTGATTTGTGCAGTGAAAAGGACTGCGGGTGTAGTACAACGGCTAGTACAACGGCCTTCCAAGCCGTGGATGAGGGTTCGATTCCCTCTACCCGCTTCATCGTCATCTTTTCAAGATCGCAGATTGCCTCTTGAATGATTTCGAGCTTTGCTTGGACGCTTGAGCCAGCTTGAGAGATTTTGCTCTTTGGCTGCTCATTTGCAGCCTTGGCAAAGATTACGACGAACGCAGTGCTCGATTGCAGCGCTCATTGAGCATCTTTGATTTTTAATGTTGATTTGGACGCTACTTGCGACCGGGTTGGCCTGAAGGTCATAGGCTTTTCAGGTGGGCGACAACTGAGTTGATGATGCTGAGATAAAATTCGTGCTGTTGTAGCTCAGTGGTAGAGCACTTCCTTGGTAAGGAAGAGGTCATGGGTTCAAGTCCCATCAACAGCTCTGTATTTTATAGTACAGGCGGCTCGTGCCGTTTTTGTTTCTGTTCTTGGTTATAAGTTTTTTCAGTAAAGGTGTAATAGAAGATGGCCAAGGAGTCATTTGAGCGGACAAAACCGCACGTAAACGTTGGTACCATTGGGCACATTGACCACGGTAAAACAACAACCACTGGCGCGATTCTCGCTGTTCAGGCCGCAAAAGGCTTGGCTGAGATGAAGGCATATTCGGAGATCGCAAAGGGCGGTACGGTTCGTGATGATACGAAAACCGTAACCATTGCGGTTGCTCACGTTGAGTACGAAACCGACAACCGCCACTATGCGCATATTGACTGCCCAGGTCACGCTGACTTTGTGAAGAACATGATCACCGGTGCTGCACAGATGGACGGAGCGATCTTGGTCGTTTCGGCAGCAGACGGGCCGATGCCTCAGACCAAGGAGCACGTGCTTCTTGCTCGCCAGGTTGACGTTCCGGCATTGGTCGTCTTTTTGAACAAGTGCGACCTTGTTGATGATCCAGAACTCCTCGAACTTGTCGAAATGGAAGTTCGCGAGTTGCTGTCAAAGTATGACTTCGATGGTGACAATGCAACAATCGTTCACGGTTCAGCATTGCCTGCATACAACAATCCTGCTGACCCAGAAGCAAGCAAGTGCATCTCTGAACTCATGGATGCGATTGATGCCAACATTCCAGAGCCTACGCGAGAAGATGACAAGCCATTCTTGATGGCTGTTGAGGACGTTTTCTCAATCGAAGGTCGCGGAACGGTTGCTACCGGTCGTATCGAGCGTGGCGTGATCAAGCCAGGTGAGGAAGTTGAGATCCTTGGGCTTAAGGACACTCAGAAGACAACATGTACTGGTGTTGAAATGTTCCGTAAGCTTCTCGACGAAGGACGCGCCGGCGACAATGTTGGCTGCCTGCTTCGTGGTGTTAAGCGAGACGATATCGAGCGTGGACAAGTTCTTTGCAAGCCAGGCTCCATTTCTTCGCACATGAAATTTGAAGCTGAAATCTACTGTCTTTCCAAAGACGAAGGTGGACGTCACACTCCATTTTTCAGTGGCTATCGCCCGCAGTTTTACTTCCGTACAACTGACGTAACTGGAACAGCCAACTTGGTAGGTGCTGAAATGTGCATGCCAGGTGACAATGTTCGAATCAGTGTTGAGTTGCACAAGCCAATTGCTATGGACGACGGTGTTCGTTTCGCTATTCGCGAAGGCGGCCGAACGGTAGGTTCTGGCGTCGTAACAAAGATTCTTGAATAGATCATGATCAAAATAGGCGAACGAGCAAATCGTGCTGGTTCGCTGTTTTCATTATTGGTTTTTCTCAGGGAAGTATGGCCTTGGGGTTCTTTGCTTCGGCAAAAACAACTTGGCGATTAGGGGTGTAGCTCAATTGGCAGAGCAGTTGATTCCAAATCAACAGGTTGTGAGTTCGAGTCCCACCGCCCCTGTATTTGAGCCTCGTTTCGGTTTCAAATGTCTACGTTGTAGACACAAGTTTGATTGATATTTGATTGCATTGATATTTGATCGCATGAACAAAGCAGCAACAGCCCAATCGACAAGTTGGTTTTCGGAGCTATTCCAAACCGGCCTGTACAAAAAAACACAGGGAAAAATTGCAAGGCAAATCACTTTTTTTGCCATTGCAATCATTTTCGTCGTTGCAGCGTGGCGAATTACGCAGGAGACGTGGGTTGCAGGCCTGTTCACTGGAGCTGAATGGCTTCTGAGCGGTCTTGTGCTTATTGGCGGTCTTTGGTTGTCATTTCGAATCGTGAATATGGCTCGTTTTGCCGACTTCCTGATTGCTGTCGAAGCCGAAATGAACAAGGTTTCATGGCCGACGCGGCAAGAGTTGGTCCGAAGCTCCATCGTCGTGATTTTTATTATCTTTTTTATGGCGATGCTGTTGTTTCTGTACGACTTGGCTTGGGAATGGCTTTTCAGAATTTTGAAAATTAAGAGTTGAGGCGTTTGACGTGACTGATTCCGAAGAAAAACTAGAATCTGAAGAAAGCGAACCAGCTGCGGTTGACGCTGCTGATGCTGCCGCCGCAGATTCGGAGGCATCGGATCCAGCTTCGCCGGTTGAGTCTTCAGTAACAGCCGAAGCAGAAGAGAGCACGGAAGGCGAGCTGTCACCAGACACCGTTGAAAACGAGGCTGCCGACGAAAACATTGTTGACGACGATGATTTCGGGGACGACTTCGATGATGATGACGATGATGTTGGTGGCGATCCGATTGAAGACATCGCCGACGAGCCGGAAGAGGTGTTTGAGAAACAGTGGTATATCCTGAAGGTTCAGGTGAATCGCGAAAGTTCAATTTGCGATGCCTTGAATCGTCGGGTAAAGATGCACGGACTCGAAAGCCATTTTGGCGACGTGTTGGTGCCAACGGAAGACATAAAAGAATTTACAAAAACCGGCAAGCAGCGAATCGTAAAGCGAAAGCTGTACCCTGGTTACATTGTGGTAAACATGGCGATCAACGACGATACTTGGTTTATCGTTCGCGAAACGCCGGGAATTGGCGACTTTACCGGCTCGGTCGGTAAACCTGCCCCAATTGGTGGTGCAGAAATTGACAAAATCCTGAAACTGTCAAAACCGCAAGAGGCGGAAGACGGCGGCAAGGACGAAATCAAAATGCGATTCCCGTATAAGGTCGGAGACCGGGTCCGCGTGAACGAAGGGAACTTCCAGAGCTTGGAAGGTGACGTGGATAGTATTGATGAGTCGAACGGACGTATTACGGTGAACTTAAATATGTTCGGTCGTTCGACTCCCGTCCAACTCGATCATTGGCAAGTCGAGAAAATCTAAAACAATTTAATTGGTTCAAAAATGGCAAAGCAATTAGTCGGTCAAGCAAAATTTCAGGTTCCTGGTGGTCAAGCGACTCCAGCACCGCCGGTTGGTACCTCACTCGGTAAATTCGGTATTAACCTTGGGCAATTTGTCCAGCAATTCAACGATCGGACAAAGGAATACGCCGGTACACCCATTCCGGTTGTGGTCAGTGTCTACAATGACCGCAGTTTCGATTTCGTTACCAAAAGCCCTCCAGCAGCAGCTCTTTTGAAGCAGGCTGCCGGGATCGCAAAGGGCTCTGGAGTTCCGCACCTTGAAAAAGTCGCCACGGTCAACATGGACCAAATCGACGATATTTGCAAGAAAAAGATGGAAGACTTGAATGCTCGTGACTTGGAGCATGCTCGCCGCATCATTCAGGGCACCGCCCGAAGTATGGGGATCGAGGTTGCCGAGGCGTAGCCGATTGCAATCAGATTGGCTACTAAAACTTATTCGTAATTTCAAAAGTTACGCCTAGTAGAGACGTTGAAAATGAATACAATTGTCTCTTTGGCGAATTTCTAAACAGGTCGAAACGTGAAGCGTTCAAAACGATATCAAGAGTTGGCGAAAAAGATCCCTACCGATCCTGTATCGCTAGATGAAGCCGTAGGTTTGCTAAAAGGATTTGGTGCCTCAACAAAATTTGACGAATCGATAGAGATTCACATGCGTCTGGGTGTTGACGACAAGCAAGCCGACCAGATTGTGCGTGGTTCGATCGTGCTGCCCCACGGAATTGGAAAAACTCAGAAAGTCATCGTTTTTGCGAAAGGTGACGCGGCCGAAGCTGCAAAAGCGGCAGGTGCTGATGAAGTTGGGCAGGAAGAGCTGGCGAAAAAAATCAAAGATGGTTGGGTTGATTTTGATGTCTGCATTGCCAGCCCGGACATGATGGGCGTTGTTGGACCACTTGGCAAAGTGCTAGGTCCACGTGGATTGATGCCTTCGCCTCGTGCGGGCACGGTCACCCCGGATGTCGTAACGGCTGTCAACGAGTATCGCGCAGGCAAGGTCGAATTTCGAAACGACAAGGGTGGGAATGTCCACGCGGTCGTCGGGAAGCTTAGTTTCGATCCGGCCCAATTGCAAGAAAACATTGCGGCTTTCATCGATTACATCGATTCGCTGAAGCCTGCCACTTTGAAGGGCACCTATGTTCGCGGGATTTCAATCGCGGCCACAATGAGCCCAGGGATTCTGGTTGCCGCATAGTCGGTCGCGGAGCTTCATTGGCTCCGAAGCTTAAGTGGCGTTCTAATAGAAAATTTTCGAAACAATTTTTTTAATGTGAGAGTTCGGCGATGAGTAAAGCCGTTAAAGATTTGGTGATTAGCGGCCTATCCAAGCGATTGGAAGGTGTTAATGACTGCGTTCTGGTTGACGTGATCGGAATGGAGGCGAACAACACATGTGCGTTGCGGAAGCGTCTGCGGGACAAAAACATTAGCTTGACGGTTGTCAAGAATGGTTTGGCTCGCCGGGCAACCGAAGGCACTCCGTTGGCTCCTGCTTTTAGCAAATGGAAGGCAGTCTGGCCGTGTGCTGGGGTGGTGAGGACTTCGTTGATTTAGTCAAGGAAGTAACGGAACTGGATAAAAGCGATGAGTTTGACAAGTTTGAGGCTCGTGGCGGAGTGATGGACGGTGAGTCCCTGACATCCGATAAAGTCAAAGAAATCAGCAAGTGGCCTAATCGGGCCGAGCAACTGAGTCTCTTGGCCGGTCAGATTATGGGGCCTGGAGCGACTTTGGCAGCACAGCTTATTGGTCCTGGTGGGACCTTGGTTGGGCAAATTAAATCAAAATCTGAAGAATAGTAATCAATCAACACTTATTTACCCCGATATGGGGAAGACTGCAGCAATCCGAATTGCAGTCGAATATTGAAAGGAAAGTTAAAAGATGTCAGTTGAAATTGCAGAAGACTTGAAGAAAATCGGCGACGATATTGCTGGGTTAACATTGAAAGATGCGAAGGCTCTTAGCGATTACCTCGAAGACGAGCACGGCATTAAAGCTGCCGCTGGCGGTGGCGCTGTAATGATGGCTCCTGCCGAAGGTGGAGCTGCTGCAGCAGAAGAAAAAACGGAGTTTGACGTTGTCTTGACTGGGTTTGGCGACAAGAAGCTGAATGTGGTTAAGGTTGTGAAGAACATCACCGGTGCGTCTTTGATGGATGCAAAGAAAATGGTTGAAGGCGTTCCCGCAACTCTTAAGGAAGCGGCAAGCAAAGAGGACGCTGACAAAATCAAGGCGGAAGTTGAAGAAGCCGGCGGTTCAGTTGAACTTAAGTAGTCAATTTCCATCTTAGGCGCATCGCAAATGAACGGATTGGCTTTTGCGATGTGCGCCCTCGGTGGTTCGAAACCAATCGTTTCCTACCCGAGAAATTAATCGCGTGCATCATCTCAAACACCAAAATTCTCTGTCTTTGAACAGTCAAAGTGTTCTTGCGCGCCGATATCTTTGCTTTACTTTCCTATCTTTCGTCTCAGTCGCCTCAACAGGGAGTGTACGTTAAATGGCAGTTTCCGTAGAACGTCGTCTAAATCCTACAGCAATCCGTAATTTTGGTCGGGATCGAGCTCAGCTTGTCACGCCGGATCTGACGAAGATCCAAACAAAAAGTTACGACGCGTTCTTACAACTGGGGCTTGAGTCGGATAAACGGAAGGATCAGGGGATCGAAGGCGTTTTGCGCGAGATCTTCCCGATTGAGAGCTATGACAAGTCACACAAGCTTGACTACGTCCGATATGAGTTGGGCAAGCCGCGTTACACGCCTGATGAGTGTCGTCAACTTCGTATGACATTCGGTCGACCGTTCCGAGTTTGGTTGCGGTTGAATAAAGAAGAGCCCATTGAAGAAGAGGTTTATCTGGGCGATATCCCGGTAATGCTGGGTGGTGGTGAATTCATTATCAACGGAGCCGAGCGTGTGGTCGTGTCGCAGCTGCATCGTTCTCCGGGCATTGACTTTGTCATGGAAACGGACGGGACGTCGGATCGAAAACTACCAAGTTGCAGAGTGATTCCTGAACGCGGCAGTTGGATCGAAGTAAATTGCACGAAAAAAGATATTCTGTCGGTACGAATCGATCAAAGCGGTAAGTTTTCCGCCATGACGCTGTTGCGGGCCATGGATCCGCGATTCAGTGAAGATGCCGACATTCTTCGCGCGTTTTATCCCGCCGAGAAAACTAAAATTACAGACGGTCGTAGCGTCCAAAAAATCGAAGGGCGAATCGCGGTAGACGACATTGTGTACCCTTCGACAAGCGATCGAGCAGGGGAGATTATTTTGGAGGCTGGTCACAAGATCAGCAAGAATGTTGCTGAGATTATTTGCTCGTGTGGAGTCAAGTCCATAGAGATTATGGAAGCACCCAAGAGCCCATTGATTTTCAACTCGCTTGCGGACGATAACACGTCCAGCCATGAGGAAGCATTGCTGCGAATTTATCAGCGGCTACGCCCGGGCAATCCTGCAGCACTTGAAAAAGCTCGCACGTTGTTCCACGAAAAGTTTTTTGATATCAACCGTTATCGTCTTGGTCGTGTTGGTCGATTCCGCATCAACCGAAAACTGGATTTGGGTGTTTCCGAAAATGAAATGACACTACGTCCAGATGACATTTTGGCGTCGATCAAGTACTTGCTCGAGCTTTCCGAAAATTCGGGAAAAGCGTTTGTCGATGACATCGACCACTTGGGAAATCGTCGATTACGAACGATCGATGAATTGGCAGCCGACGAACTTCGCAAGGGCTTTTTGAAATTGCGTCGCACGGTGCAAGAGCGCATGAGCTTAAAGGACGCGGAGGACATCACGCCCCGCAGTCTAATTAATCCCAAGAGCATTTCGGCGGCGATCGAATACTTCTTCGGACGAGGCGAGTTGTCTCAGGTTGTCGACCAGACCAACCCGCTTTCGCAGTTGACCCATGAACGTCGATTGTCAGCACTCGGTCCGGGTGGTTTGAATCGAAAGCGAGCTGGTTTTGAGGTTCGTGACGTCCACATTTCTCATTACGGTCGTATTTGCCCGATTGAAACACCGGAGGGTACGAACATTGGTTTGATCTCCAGTTTGGCGATCTATGCGGGTGTCGATGACTACGGTTTCTTGGTAACGCCTTACCTTAAGATCAGTAATGGCAAAGTGACCGACGAAACTGTGTGGCTGCGAGCGGATGAGGAAACAGACGCATTCGTTGCTCCTGCGGACACACCCGTGGAGAATGGCACGATTGTTGGTTCGAAGGGGATGGGCGGAAATATTATCGCTCGCCACAGGGCCGACTTTGAATTGGTGAACCCAACTTCAGTCAACTACATGGATGTCGCTCCGAGCCAGATGGTCGGCGTGTCAGCCGGATTGATTCCGTTTCTCGAGCATGACGATGCCAACCGGGCGTTGATGGGATCCAACATGCAGCGACAGGCCGTTCCACTTCTCGTTGCCGAACCTCCAATTGTGGGTACAGGCATGGAACGCGAAGTTGCCCGCAACTCGAGCATGGTTGTCAGAGCAAAACGTGCCGGGAAAGTGACATACGTTGATTCGACTCGCATTGAGGTTGGCAACGATGTTTACGACATGAAAAAATATTCTGGCTTGAATGAGCGTACTTGCTTAAATCAGAAACCGCTCGTGATGCCGGGTGATAAAGTCTCTCGCGGTGATGTGATTGCCGACGGTGCTGCAACGTTAAAAGGCGAATTGGCACTGGGCCGAAACGTTTTGGTTGGATTCATGTCGTTTGATGGCTTCAACTTCGAAGACGCGATCATTATCAGTGAAGAGCTAGTTCAAAAAGACACTTACACTTCGATCCACATTGAAGAGTTTGATGTCGAGATTAGAGAAACCAAACTGGGACGTGAAGAGTTCACGCGTGACATTCCAAACGTCAGCGAGAAGGCTCTTCGCAACCTTGATGAATCCGGAATCGTCCGTGTTGGAACCTACGTAAAGCCGGGAGACATTTTGGTCGGCAAGGTTTCGCCAAAATCAAAAACAGAATTAACACCTGAAGAGAAGTTACTGCATGCGATCTTTGGTCGAGCTGGCGAGGACGTGAAGAATGATTCGCTCGATGTGCCATCAGGCATCGAAGGGATTGTGATCGACACGCAAAAGTTCTCTCGGCAAATGAGTCTTTCAGATGAGGAACGCAAAGTATTCCAGAAAGACCTGAAAGCTGCGGAAACCGAAGGCAACGAAAAAATTGCAAGCGTTTTTGGCGACATGATCGAAAAGATCGAGGCCGTACTCGGCAAAGCAGTCACCGATGACGACGGAGTTGCATTGACGCGAGAGCAGGATCCCAAGTTCATTGCTGAAAAGGCACAGGCGTTTCGTTTAAGTCAAATCATTGGCAACATGCGAAGCGAAGAAAAAATTGCCGACATCAAACAGATTTTTAAAGACGAATGGGAAGCTGTCGAGACGGCAGTTGATGTTCGCGATCGGCAACTGAACAGCATGAAGCGTGGTGATGAACTGCGAAGTGGTGTTCTTCAAATGGTCAAAATTTATATCGCAACCAAACGGGTGATATCGGTTGGTGACAAGATGGCTGGTCGCCACGGTAACAAAGGTGTGATTTCGAAGATTCTTCCACGTGAAGACATGCCGTACCTTGAGGATGGCACTCCGCTTCAAATCCTTCTCAACCCGTTGGGTGTTCCGAGTCGTATGAACGTCGGCCAGATTTTGGAAACACACTTAGGTTGGGCGGGAGCCAAGCTTGGGTTCCAGTCGATCAATCCGGTATTTGAAGGTGCTGAGGAATCGGCAATCAATGATTGTCTTGAAGAAGCAGGCTTGCCTCGACACGGTAAAGCTCGATTGTTCGACGGTCGCAATGGCGAACGGATGGAGCAAGAAACAACCGTCGGCTACATCTACATGTTGAAACTCCATCACTTGGTTGACGACAAGGTTCATGCTCGAAGCACCGGACCGTACTCGTTGATTACGCAACAACCACTGGGTGGAAAAGCAAGATTTGGTGGACAGCGATTTGGCGAAATGGAAGTCTGGGCTCTGGAGGCCTACGGTGCGGCTTACATCTTGCAAGAATTGCTGACTGTAAAGAGTGACGATGTTGAAGGTCGTACGAAAATTTATGAATCGATGGTCAAAGGTGAGAACACGTTGGAAGCCGGTACACCTGCCAGTTTCGACGTTTTGACAAACGAGATTCGCGGACTCGCGTTGAATATGCAACTCGAGAAACGACGTGGCTAAAGGCCAACGATTGCAGAAACTTTTCATCAAACCATCCAAACATTCCTAAACGAGGGAAACGCCAATGGCAACCGCAGAAAGCTCTTACGATCGAATTAATGATTATGCTTCTGTAAAGATTAGCTTGGCTCGGCCGCACGATATTCGTAGCTGGTCGTTTGGCGAAGTTAAAAAGCCGGAAACCATCAATTACCGAACTTATCGTCCGGAAAAAGATGGACTTTTCTGCGAACGGATTTTTGGTCCCGAGAAGGACTGGGAATGCGCGTGCGGCAAGTATCGCGGGATGAAATACAAAGGAATGATCTGTGATCGCTGCGGCGTCAAAGTAACTCATTCACGTGTCCGTCGTAAACGAATGGGACACATTGAATTGGCGGCACCGGTCGTCCACATTTGGTTCTTCAAAGCAATGCCGAGCCGCCTCGGTAACTTGCTCGATATGAAGACCACCAGCCTTGAAAAGGTCATCTACTTTCAGGATTACGTTGTCGTTGAACCGGGTACGACCGAGCTCGAACGTCAGCAATTATTGACAGAAGAGGAATATCGTGAAGCAAAAACGCAGTACGGTGAAGATGCGTTTTATGCTGAAATGGGCGCCGAAGCCGTTCGGAAACTGTTGAACTTCCTTGACTTGGTGACTTTGTCTCAAACTCTTCGCGAAGAGATGAAGACAACGAACTCAAAACAGAAACGAAAAGATCTTACCAATCGATTGAAGATTGTTGAATCGATTCGTGACAGCGACAACAAACCCGAATGGATGGTGCTGGATGTCATTCCTGTCATTCCTCCAGACTTGCGACCGTTGGTTTTGCTGGACTCTGGAAACTTCGCGACCAGCGATCTGAATGATTTGTATCGCCGAATCATTAACAGAAACAACCGACTTCGAAAGTTGGTTGACCTCAATGCACCGGAAGTCATCATTCGAAACGAGAAGCGAATGTTGCAGCAATCGGTTGATGCATTGTTTGACAATAATCGTTGCAAGCGACCTGTTTTGGGAAGTAGCAATCGTCCGCTTAAATCTTTGACTGACATGATCAAAGGAAAGCAAGGTCGATTCCGCGAAAACCTTTTAGGTAAACGAGTCGACTATTCAGCTCGTAGTGTGATCGTTGTGGGTCCTCGCTTGAAACTGCATCAGTGCGGACTTCCGAAGAAAATCGCATTGGAACTTTATCAGCCGTTCATCATTCGTAAGCTCAAAGAATTGGGGCACGCAGACACGATCAAAAGCGCCAAGAAAATGTTGGAGCGAAAAGATGAAGAGGTTTGGGACATTCTCGATTCGGTGATTCAGAATCACCCCGTCATGTTGAATCGTGCTCCGACGCTTCACCGAATGGGTATCCAAGCATTTGAACCGACATTGGTTGAAGGAAACGCAATCAACTTGCATCCGCTTGTGTGCAAAGGATTCAATGCAGACTTCGACGGCGACCAGATGGCGGTCCACCTGCCGCTTTCTATTGAAGCCCAGGTTGAAGCCCATACGCTGATGCTATCGACAAACAATATTTTTGCTCCGTCGAATGGCAAACCGATCATGAGTCCGTCGCAGGACACGGTCATGGGGTGCTACTTTATCTGCCTGGTTTTGCCGAATCTCAAAGGCGAAGGCATGGTGTTCTCTTCCTTGGAAGAAGCAGACTTTGCATTCTCTCAGAAGATCATCGATATTCACGCACGCATCAAGGTTCGTCTTCCCAAAGACAGAGTTTGCCGCGATGGCGATAAAGATGAAGATCGTCGTGAACCAGGTGCGATCGTCGAAACTTCTTACGGTCGCATTATGTTTAACATGATGCTTCCAGAAGGTATGGATTTCTATAACTACCGAATGAAGAGTGGCGATCTGGCCAATGTGATTTCTGACTGTTACCAAACACTCGGTCGGCAACAGACGATCGATTTACTCGACGACATGAACCAGTTGGGCTTCCGTGAAAGTACACGAAGCGGCCTTTCGTTTGCGACTGACGACTTGATCACGCCGGAAAGTAAGCACACCGTTATTGGTACCGCTGAAAAAGAAGTTCTCAAGCTTGCCAAACTGTATGAGCGTGGAA
This sequence comes from uncultured Pirellulaceae bacterium, assembly GCA_905480545.1. GTDB lineage: Bacteria > Planctomycetota > Planctomycetia > Pirellulales > Pirellulaceae > JABAAE01. Next base: position 4,070 of record CAJQQR010000240.1, on the reverse strand, counting down.
TTATCACCGACAAAGAGCGTTACAACAAAGTCCTCGAAACTTGGACGCATGCTCGGGAAGAGATTACCCGCGACATGAAAGTTGTGATGGAGGCCGACGTTCGCGGTGACACCGGTTACATCAATCCGGTATTCCTCATGGCGGACTCGGGTGCTCGTGGTGGTATCGAACAAATTCGACAGTTGGCAGGTATGCGTGGCCTGATGGCCAAGCCAAGTGGTGAGATCATTGAGAACCCAATTAAGGCCAACTTCCGCGAAGGACTGGGTGTACTTGAGTACTTCTCGTCGACGCACGGTGCTCGAAAAGGTTTGGCTGACACCGCTTTGAAAACAGCAGACTCGGGTTACTTGACTCGAAAACTGGCGGACGTAGCTCAAAACGTCGTAGTAACGTTGGAAGATTGCGGCTCAACCCAAGGCATTACCAAGGGTGTTGTTTACCGTGGTGAGAAGGTCGAGGTTCGACTTTCTGAAGCGATCAACGGTCGTGTTAGCCGGCAAAACATCGTCAATCCAGTCACTGACGAAGTGATCGTTCGTGAGAATCAAATGATCACTCCGGAGATTGCACGCAAAATCGAGGGCATGGGTCTAGAGAAGATTCAAATTCGTAGCCCCATGACTTGCGACGCTGCCCTGGGTGTTTGTCGTTGTTGTTACGGAATGGATATGTCGACGGGTGCTCTTGTCGAAGAAGGCATGGCTGTCGGTATTATTGCGGCACAGAGTATTGGTGAGCCTGGTACACAGTTGACCATGCGTACTTTTCACATCGGTGGTGTGGCCAACACGGACACGCAGGAGAACAGCAAGAAAAACCGCAAGGCTGGTTCCGCTCAGTTCATGCGATTGAAGTATGTGACCAACGACAAAGGCGATAATGTCGTCCTTTCTCGAAATGGTGAAATTGCGATTTGTGATCAAAAGGGTCGTGAGATCGAAAAACATGCAGTTCCTGCAGGTGCAATTCTGAAAGTCGATGAAGGTCAACAAATCAAAGCCAACACAAAGCTTTGTGAATGGAACCCCTTCTCGATCCCCGTTCTTTCGGAAGTATCCGGAAAAGTCCGCTACGACGATGTTGTCGAAGGCGAGACGATGGGTATGGAGAAAGATGCCAGTGGTACGATTCGAAAATCAATTATTGAGCATAAAGGCGAATTGCATCCGCAAATCGTAATTGAAGACGAAAGCGGAACGCCGCTGGACTTCTATTATCTGCCTGAGCGTGCTTACATTATGGTCGAAGATGGCCAAATGATTTCAGGTGGTACAGCGGTAGCCGAGACGCCTCGTGAAGCATCAGGAACGGCCGACATCACCGGCGGTTTACCTCGTGTGACCGAGATTTTTGAGGCTCGAAAGCCGAAAGACCCAGCAGTGATCGCGGAGATCGATGGAGAGGTCGAATTGCTTCAAGAGAAACGACGTGGCAAACGAGTCGTCGTCGTTCGAAACAAAGAATCCGGAATGGAAGTCGAACATACGTTGCCGCCAGGTAAACGGATGATCCCTCAAACCGGTGACTTTGTCAAAGCAGGACAATCATTGGTCGATGGACCGATCGTTCCTCACGACATTCTCCACGTCTCTGGTGAAGAAGCTGTTCAAGATTACCTGCTTCATGAAGTTCAGAGTGTATACCGTAGCCAGCGGGTGGGCATCAACGACAAGCATCTTGAGGTGATCGTCACTCGTATGCTCCGAAAAGTCAAAATTGATTCCGCTGGTGACACGAATTTGCTTCCTGGGCTCGTTTGTGATCGATTCGACTTCAGGCATGTGAACCAAGAATTGGCCAAATGTGTCAAGATTGCTGAAGTTGGTGATAGCCACTTCTCGATAGATCAAATTGTTCCCAAAGATCATCTGGAAGAAATCAACACCAAAATCGAAGAGGAAGGTGGAACTCCGGCTAAAGGCACCAAGCCAAAGCCTGCGACCGCCAGCACTCAATTGCTTGGAATTACCAAGGCATCTGTTCAAAGCTCTAGCTTCATCTCGGCTGCAAGTTTCCAGGAAACGACCAAGGTACTTACCGAGGCCGCACTTTCTGGTAAAACAGATAACCTAGTAGGTTTGAAGGAAAATGTGATTCTGGGACATTTAATCCCGGCAGGAACAGGATTCCGATCATTCCAAGAGTCAGAAGTACGTTACAATCTGCAGGTCACGCCAGAGGCAGCACCTGTTGGAGCAATGGATGAGGACAGTTATCCGCTTTTGGATGCAGCCCCAGGAAATGGCTCCAACTCACAAAGTGGAGATGTAACTCAACCGGCACCACCGTCTGGTCCACCAAGTGGACTGGAAGAAATCTTTGGTACTGGAGATTTAGGCGAGTCATAAGGCCGTATGATCCGTCTTTGATGCTTTAAATCATTGGGGAATCCTTTGATTTAAAGCCTTGACAAACCATGGACGATTCGTATCGTGGTATGTTTCCCTTTAACCGTTGGAAAATTGAAATTTAATGCCGACAATTAATCAGCTTGTACGCAAGCGTCGAAAGCAAAAAAGAAAATTCACAAAGGCACCTGTATTGGACAAATGTCCTCACAAGCAAGGCGTTTGCTTGCAGGTTCGTACGATGACGCCTAAAAAGCCTAACTCTGCGCTTCGGAAAATCACCCGTGTTCGACTTTCCAACGGGAAAGAAGTAACGGTTTACATTCCAGGTGAAGGTCACAACCTTCAGGAACACTCGATCGTTTTGGTTCGTGGTGGTCGTGTTCGTGATCTTCCGGGTGTTCGCTACCAGGTTGTCCGAGGGGCACAAGACACACTTGGTGTTGAAGGGCGAAAGCAATCGCGTAGCCGTTACGGCACCAAGAAGTAATCAGCCAAGAAGTAATCAGCCAAAGAAGTAATTAGCCAAAGAAGTAATTAGCCAAAAGCATCGCGGAGCCGTGAATTACGACAGTAAATTCTGTGGCTTGGTCCTGCTCAAAGATAAAAAAATGAATTATTAAAGGCTGGATTTGAGTTGGTACAACTCAAAGTAAAGAGCCAAATTTAAATGAGATGCGTTTATCGCATTAACCATACATTCGAAACAAGTAATATTCTGTTGGAGTTGAAATGGGCCGGATCACCGCCAGTAAAACCACTTTGAAAGGCGATCCTAAGTACGATTCCGTCCTTGTGTCAAAGTTTATCAATAACTTGATGGTCGACGGAAAGAAAACTGTTGCACAGAAGGTTTTCTACGACGCTTTGGATGAAATCAAAAAACGCCTTCCCAATGAAGAAGAGATTGAAGTATTCAATCAGGCAATTGAGAACGTGAAGCCGTTTATTGAAGTCCGTTCAAAGCGAGTGGGTGGTGCTGCTTATCAGGTTCCGATGCAGGTCAACAAGACTCGCCAGCAGTCACTTGCCATTCGTTGGTTGTTGACGGCTGTCCGCGACAAGAAGGGACGCGCAATGCATCTCAAACTGGCGGACGAATTTACCGCAGCGTTTAACAAAGAAGGCGTTGCAATGACACGTCGTGAAAACGTACACCGCATGGCCGATGCAAACAAAGCGTTTGCTCACTTTGCCTGGTAAGATTTAATTTAAAAATGAGCCACGTCGAAAGTTCGTGGCTATTTTTATGCGCCAATTGGAACCCTCGAACGAAAATGACGAACAATCGCTTTCCGACGGTCCGCATTAGTTAATGACATTTACATTAAAGAAGAATCAATGGCGAAAAGAAGCTTACAATCGATTCGAAACATCGGAATCATTGCACATATTGATGCGGGAAAAACAACGGTAACCGAACGATTGTTGTTCTTGAGTGGGTCCAAGCATCGTGTTGGGCGCGTCGATCATGGCAATACGGAAACCGACGAGGACGAAGAAGAACAGAACCGCGGAATCACGATTTACTCAGCGTGTGTGACTTTCGAATGGAAGAACGCTGTGGTTAATCTGCTCGATACACCAGGACATGTCGACTTCACTGCCGAGGTCGAACGCTGCCTTCGAGTCCTTGACGGTGCGGTTGTCGTTTTCAGTGCGCGTGAAGGCGTTGAAGCTCAGAGTGAAACGGTATGGAAACAAGCGGACAAGTATTCC
>CAJQQR010000239.1 GCA_905480545.1 uncultured Pirellulaceae bacterium | reverse complement strand
CCCCATTTTAAAACCATGTCCGCAGCCACCACCGACCACCCAAGCGTTGGTGGGCGAGTGACGGTCGATAATGTAATGTCCGTCAGGAGTGTTGGAGTATTGGCAAGTTCGACTTTCGATCATTGGCGAATCTGCCAATTTGGGAAATCGTCGTCGCAAATAGTCGCGAGTTTGCTGAACCAAACTGCTTGTCGGTGCCCGATCTCCAAAGGTCAGATCAAAGTTTACACCACGTTCATCACGCGCAATTTTAAAACCGCGAGAATCAACCGACGGTATCCCGTAATAAATCGGTTCATTCAGCTCCAACCAAATTGGAAGTTCGGAAATTAAATGTGAAATCTCTTTTGACGCGCCAAAGTAATAAACCTCTTGGCGGGAGATTTGCATATGATTTCCGATCGATTCTGGAAAAAGATCTTTCAACCATGGCCCGCAGGCGAATACATAGTGATCGGCTTCGTACGAATTTCCATTAGACAAATTGACTCGGTCGATGGGCTGGGTTTCATCCAAATCGAGTACGTTCCCATTGATGAATTCCCCGCCGTGGTTCTCAAACTGTTGCTTGATAACTTCGCAGGACTTTCTGGCACGCAAAAATCCTGCGGTCGGTTCTCGAATGACTTGCTCGATTCCATCGAAGTCAATGAGGGGCCATGTGGTCCTCGCCGTAGACAACGGAATGTCATCCAGGCTCAATCCATGCTGCTGCATCTTGGATTGTGACGCTCGTACATACGAATCATCCGCTCCGCAGAGCCAAAGGCACCCCGTAATTTCCATGAGGTCTTCTTGCCAGTCACGTTGGTGAGAATCCCATAGTTTAATGGCACGGGACGCCAGTTCGACGTAGTGACTGTCCGTACCATAAACGGTGCGAATCACTCGCGTTTCGCCACCGGAGCTTGATCGAGAATTGCCGGGGCCCCATGCGTCGATCAGCGTGACATCCGCACCGTTGGCAAGCAAATTCCAGGCGCACCAGCTTCCAAAACTTCCCGCACCGACGACAATAACTTTCATGACAAATCAGAGCAAAAAACCGGTCCAGAATTTCGAAACCCAGAATCTACCAGAAAAATCGACCTGTGTGGTCAGTTTGAGTGGTGGCATGGATTCGACAAGCTTGTTGATGCATTTGTTATCTCGCGATTGCAAAGTCTTTGGCATCAGTTTCGATTACGGGCAAAAGCACGTTCTTGAACTTCAGCGGCTTAACGACAATCTTCATTATTTGAAAGACTGTGGTTACGAGGTTGAGCATCACAAAGTCGATATTTCGTCAATTGGAAGTTTGTTTCACTCTGCGTTGATCAATCCGGAATGGGAGGTCCCCGAGGGGTTCTACGAACATGACAATATGAAAGCTACGGTTGTTCCAAATCGAAACGCTATCTTTGGCTCTATCGCCTATGGATATGCATTATCCGTCGCAGGGCGGTTAAAGACCAAAACGTATTTAAGTTTAGGTGTTCATAGTGGTGATCACGCGATCTACCCTGATTGTCGACCGGAATTTTACAGCGAGATTCATTCGGCATTCGCGAAAGGCAATTGGGATTCAGATCAAGTCGAAATCTACTTGCCGTATATTGCAGGTGATAAAGTCACGATTTTACAGGATGCTGAGGTTGCCATTGAAAAACTGAATCTGGATTTTGATACCGTTTTTCGGAATACGAACACCAGCTACGAGCCTGATGAACAAGGCAGGGCTAATGGAAAAACTGGATCCGATATTGAGCGAATATTGGCGTTTCATGCGATCGGGAAAGTCGATCCGGTTCAGTACGCCGCGGGTTGGGAGTCTGCTTTAAAAACGGCGTTGGAGTGGGAATCTGAATTCAAGAGCAGCAATCGAACGTAGAAACGCTCCGATTACCACACGCCGTTATTGCGAGTTTAGGCGTTTATTCTAAGCGTCACCGGGATTCAATTTGAGTAAGTTTGCATTTTCGGACAATGCATCGATCACAAACTGAATATGCTCATTGAGTTCGACGCCCAGGTCTTCTGCACCTCGAATGATGTCGTCTCGATTCACCGCAGCTGCAAAGCCTTTGGCCTTCATCTTTTTTCGAACGCTTTTTGATGTCATCCCGTGAATGCCTTCGGGGCGAACGTAGGCCACTGCCGTGACAAAGCCGGCCAATTCGTCACAGGCGTATAGCACTTTGTCAACCAATGACACTCGTGGGCAATCGGTCAAGTAATCCGCATGCGACTTGATCGCGTAAATCACGTCTTCGGGGTAACCTGCTTCGGAAAGTATTGCGGCGCCCTTTAATGGATGGTCCGGTGGGTTTGGCCATTTTTCATAGTCGAAATCATGAAGCAACCCAATAATGCCCCATTTCGTTTGGTTCTCGCCGTACTTTAATGCATACGCAACCATTGCGGTTTCAACGGCATACATATGTCGTCTTAAGCTGTCACCTTCAGTGTATTGACACATCAATTCATGTGCCGCTTCGCGATTCAATTCCATTTGATTTAAGCCGAGAAAGTTTTGAATGACGTCATGAACCATCCGTTTTGTTTCGTTACGAAAAGGGGCGGAGCGAACTGCCTCCGTCCTCCGTCCAATTCTATCCTCGCTTTGACCAGTCGAGAACAATGCAGAAGAGACACTGACGATACAAAACGTGACTCGAGATCCAATGGTCGACTATCTTTTCCGCGGGTTAATTCGCTCAAAGGTGCCCGTGATCGCAACGTCGATTTCACCTTCGTTGTCGGACAGATCGGTATCATACATTTGCAGGAATAGCACGCCGCTTCGTTTGGGAATGAATTCCTTTTTTGCGCCAACAATAAATGCTTTTTCCTGATCGGCAATGCCGGTATCAATAAAACCGACCAGACACCCCAGCTTAAATTCCTTCAGTTTTTCTGGGATGGCCATTCCATCTGGCGTCAATTCAGCTTTGAGTGTGAAGGTCCATTTACCACGAGTTTCGATAACGATCGGTTTGTTTGCAATGACACGGATGCCGGTTGGCTGCCAAGCTTTTGTCGCGTCAACTTTGAGAATCTGCCGATCAGCATCTTTTTGGCGTGCCAGCAAGGCATCCAATTTTTGTTTTGCCGAGGCATGTTCGGGAATTAGTTTTAAAACTTGTCCGTAAACCGCCAACGCCGCGTCAAAATCGCGATCTCTCTCGTAGGCTTTGGCGATTTTCATCGCTTCATCTGAAAAGGCTTTATGGATTTTAAATAATTTTGGATCATTTGGCAGTTCAGGCAGTCTTTGTTGCTTGGTTTCGTTTGGCCCCAAGTTTTCTTTGCCATTCTGGGTGCTTCGCCTGCGATTCGTTTGTGCATCAGCCGCCACCGTCACAGCAACAAGCGTTGCGAGAAATGCAAAAGCAAAAAAGCGGTTTCTTAAGAAATTCATGAGTCAATTCGCCTAAAGAAGTCATATTGGCAATATGCGTTTTCATTGTTGTAGTATTTTATTAAACGCTTCAACAGCTCAAAATGTCCCCATGAAAAATGACGGTCGGGCAGATTTCGCGAACAATATGCCGTTTTATTCGGCCCGATTTGTTTCACCCGAAAAACCAACCACTTTCTTAAAAGGCTCTGTTTTCTCAAGGACATTGCATCAAAGTATTCCCACCAGCTCACTTCGATGAAGGTCGCAAGAATTCGCTGCCCACGTAGGGTGACAAAAGGCGTTGGACAACGAAGACGGAAATCGAATTCCCAATCAATTTCCATAACTGCGAATCAGTGAGCGATGTAGGCAATTTGAAGGCTTCTGGGAATCCAAGGATTCGCAGAATTTCTCGGGGAGTAAACCGACGAATTCGTTCGCCGCATTGAATAAAAGAACCGCTGATTCTCATCCATCGACCGTAAGACGATGTAAAGCAGATCGATGAATCGCTTTTCGGCGTGACCACATTCAATCCGTTGATTTTTCCTCCCAGCAATTCGCGCTCAATCCAGAAACGTTCGTCAACTTTCGTATCCAGAAAATCAACTAAATGTTTTGGTTCCGGATTTTTAAAATTAAGTTTCTTAACGGGTGTTTTTGATGCAAGTAAATAATACCGCGGGCGATTGTTGGGAATCCCAAAGTCCGTTGGGCAAAGTAGGTATTCGTGAATGTGATAATCGCAAGACGTCAATTTGGTTATTAGTCGACGATGCATTTTTGATTTTTGAAACCCAACCACATTCTCCAGCATCAAAGTCGCCGGACCAGCAATGTCCAAAATGTCGATCAGATTTTTTAATGCAGCTGATCGTGGATCCCTGTCGTCACGACGTAAACCTCGCCGCGTGAAGGGTTGACATGGGGGCGACATCCACCAGATGTCGGCGTTGAAGGCTTGCAAGCGACTTGCAGATAGCGACTCGATCGACAACGTTAGATAGGGATGAGAAAAGTTCGTTTGATAAACGGACTTTGCGTTGTCATTGATATCGATTGCGGCGATAACATCGACGAAATTCTGAAACGCGACTGTCGCTCCACCGATGCCAGCGAATAATTCTAATAGTTTAGGACGCAATTCGTTTTCACAATCGGTGCAAAGGCATGTCGAATGAAACATTAGTTTACCAAGCTTAATGGCGTTTTTACGAGTGTACGCCGCCGCGATTCACTGTTTGTTTGAACTCATTCAAAGCCGGTTTCAACGCGTGCCTGCTGTTTCAATTGATTGTCTTTCAGACGATAATATCGCCTGCTTTAAAGCGAACCTTGGAAACTGAGATGAACTCCGAACCACCGGAAATCCCGAACGAAACGACCGAAAAGCCAGAATCTGCCGATTTAAAAGCCGTGATTAGCGACGCGGATTTTGAACTGGCATTTAAACGTGATCATCCCATTATGTGGTTGTCATCTTTAATTGGCCCAGCAGTTGCAGCAGCGGCGATCTTGGGTATCTATTATTCGATATACGGTGATGAAGGGGTCAAAAATCTCACATTCGCGGTATTGGCAACCTTCTTGGCGCTCGGGCGATTCGTAATTCTTTTCGGCGGACAGCCAATCGAATTTACCGAAACCATCACTTTTGAAATGTCATCAGAAGCATTATTTGTCATGGTGACGACCATGGATTTCTTGGTCGCGTTTTTCGTTGCTTTTCACATGGGAATATTGTTTCGTATTCCCATCATGGGGCCCAAGCTGGAAGAAATGGTTTCAGACGGCCGGTTTATCCTTAAGCATCAACCCTGGATTCGAAGCGTCGCTTTTTTGGGTTTGGTCCTTTTCGTCGTTTTTCCAAGTTCGACGACTGGCAGTATTGGTGGATCGATTTTTGGTCGCCTACTTGGAATGCGACGGACCCGAGTTGTGATGGCAATATTAATCGGCAGCCTTCTAGGCAATGGCTTGATGTACGTGATGGCGGGCTGGATTAGTCAGTACATCGAAAAAGACAACATTTGGCTGAAGATAGGCGGAGTTGGCTCGATGTTGATCGTCCTGTTTTTCGTCGAGCGATATTACCGAAAGATGAAGGCGAAGTACGTAAAGGTTGAAGAGGATGAAGCAAAAGCCAGAGAATTGGCGATAGCCAACGCCAGCAACGACGAGCCATCTCCGTGAATCCTCCGTCATAACGACGGCTTGACGACACAGGCCACAAATTGCAATCGGCGATCGATTGCTACTGTCTTAGAATTTACTTCGATTCCGTAATCTTGCTGGTTCAACTTCCGATTGTTTCCGCTTTTGAACAAACGACGTCTCAGAAAAAAACCTCATCCCAACTGGCCGCTGCGCTTCATAGTGATAGGGTGTTTCGCTTCGTTTTTTATCTCGTCTTTTTTGCTGCCAGCGATCTCGTTTCGAAATAACGAAACGGCCTATCAAAACAACCGGTGGGAATTCTTTGCGGAAGTCAGTTTGTCAAACACGATGAATTGGTTCGTTGTACTTTGGACCTTTTTCTTTGGTGCATGTCTTGGAAGTTTTCTAAACGTTGTCGCCTATCGTATTCCCAATCAACTGACACTTCTGGGTTCGTCACGCTGTCCGTTTTGTTTTGTTCCAATTCAAAGTAAACACAACGTGCCGATCATCGGTTGGTTTTCGTTGCGTGGTCGCTGCGCTGCTTGTCGGTTGCCGATCGCTTCCAGATATTTTATTGTCGAAATCATTGCGGGATTGTTGTTGGTTTGGCTCTTCCGATTCGAGCTGTATTCGGACGGGCAGAATTTGCCGACGGACCGAGCGTTCGAAATCGGGCGATTCTTTCGCGTGCTGTCCGCCGGTGAGTATTCCGAACTACTGCAGCTAAACTGGGGATTGATTCGGAATTTTTTCGTCCACTGTTTGATCGCCTACGCTATCTTGACAGCGGCATTAATGAAATGGGATTCGTTTCATATTCCGCGAGTTTGGGCAAGCGTTCATCTATTTATCGTCGCAGCCACAATATTGATTTGGCAAACGGATTTCGAATTCGCAGGAACATTGACGGAAGCAATGAAGGGTCAGAGTGACTTCATTTGCCGTTTGGATGTCCCGGTGGTTGGCGGAGCGACAGGTGTTGTTTTGGGCCTGTTGCTTTCAACGCTTTCACGAGATCGACGGTCAGGGTTGACGTTCGGATTTGCGATTGCCGGAATCTGTCTTGGTTTTTTTGGCACCGTATCGTTGGCAGCGATTTTTGTATGGCTTGCAGCGGCAATTTTGCTGCCGTCTCGCATTGTCCAGACAGCCGATTCGGGAATGGATTCTCGAAACTTGTTGTTGGCTTTGCTGGTAGCTTTTTTGATTCAGGTCGGATTCTGGCGTTCGTTCGATCAAAATCAATTTTGGCCCAGTTCCACCTCAAGCATATGGGTCACGATCGGATATCTGTTTTTTTTGATGTTGATGACCTGGGTATTATCGCCGAAAGGCAATGCCGTGTTTTGTGATCCAAATTCTACGAGCGAAGAGTCGGTGGCGGCCGAAATACGACGAGGGGACGCGGGCCGAGGGACGCAGGATGAGACGTTGAGATTTACGGCAATCACCGAAAAAGTCGAAGAGGATACGGAAAATTGATCGAAAGCGGGCTTTATTGGGATAAGCCGATGAATTCGCGTTGACTTTCGCGTTCATCTGCACGAAAAAATAGCACCGATTTTGCTATCGAACGCCAGCGATTTGACGTTCAGAGCTTTGTTGCAGATCGAAATCAATGCGAAAAAATCCAATACAACTGGTCGATACCAACCCTATCCAAATCGGAAATGAGACGTTGACGCACGACAGCTGCCAGCAACTGCAAAGCAAGGGCATGGACTCATGAGCAAATCGGTCATGGTTGACAGCTTGCCCGAATTAAAAAAACCGGGGATCAAATCGCTCAGCTTTAATTCGTTGATGCTGACTCAGTGGTTGACGTCGATCAATGACAATGTATTCCGATGGTTGGTGATAGGGATCGGAAAAGACTACGTTGATCCGGGTGACTGGAGCAATATCCTGATGGCTGGTTCGGCAGTTTTCTTGTTGCCGTATTTGTTATTAGCTTCACCGGCAGGTTGGCTTGCCGATCGATTCCGTAAAGTCGATGTGATCATCGCGTGCAAGATTGCAGAGGTTGTGGTCATGTGTCTGGGCCTGTTCGCGATCATCACAGGCAACCTACCGTTGTTATTTGTAGCGGTTGGGTTAATGGGCGCACAAAGCGCTTTATTTGCACCGGCGAAGGTTGCAACGATTCCGGATTTGGTCACCGACAAAGAGCTTTCGGCCGCGAACGGTTTGTTCGGGCTTTCAACAGTAACAGCCACGATCATCGGAATGGGACTTGGTAACTGGTTGGCGGATTTCTGCGGGGATTTCGGAAAAGAGAATATTTGGGCCTCGGGTGCTGTGCTGATCGGAATCGCGGTGGTCGGGACCATGTTTAGTTTGGGCATTCAGAAGACATCGGCGGCCAATCCAACCGCCAAGTTTCCCTGGAACGCTCCATTTCAAACGCTCAAAGATTTAAAAACTCTTTTTGAGCGCAGGGATCTTTTTGTTGTTTCGCTCGGTGAAACTTTCTTTTGGTCGATCGGAATGTTGGCCACATTGAACATCGATTCGTTTGCCGTTGAGAGCGGAGGCATGTTTGAAACCTCAAAGCTCCCCTTGCTAATCTCACTGGTCCTCGGCGTCGGTGTTGGAAGTGTGCTTGCTGGAATATGGTCGGCTGGGCGGATCGAATTGGGCATGCTGCACTTGGGTGCGTTTTTTATATCGTTCTTTTCGATCGCATTGCTGTTGGCGCCTGATGATTTCCTTGGGCACGGATGGCAGTTCAATGCTGGAATGATTGTCTCCTGCATCTTTTTGATGGCTTTGGGAGCATCGAGCGGGCTATTTGATGTCCCATTGGCTTCGTACCTTCAGAAAAAGAGCCCTGCGGAAAAACGTGGCGCGATTCTGGCTGCCAATAACTTCCTGATCTTCGCTGGAATGTTTGCCAACTCGATCCTCTTTGCTGCGTTGGGTGCAAAATCGAAGGATGCAACGATAGATGACCTTCCCCAAATTGCTGCGATGGAACTCCGTGAGGATCAACTTCTGGAAATCGATGCGATCAATTCAAAGTTCCAGAAAGCGATCGAAGCGTATCGGGAATCGAACAAAGTGGAAGGGGATTCACCACCCGGTTTTTACGCCATATTGTTGGGTGCAGAAAATCCAAAGGTCACCAACCATGCAGCCAATTTGCAATCCGTTGATCCCCCTGAACTGTCAATCAAAACCTATCTTGGGCGACGTCAAATCGCACCGGAAAAAGCCGTTCTCGCGCAATTGCTTTGGACAGAGATGGCCACAAAAAAAGAGAGCGGCGAATTGGGTACGCCAGACAAATATTTCGAAATGTTCCCGAATGAAAAGCCACTCTGCCATTCCGTATTTCATACGATTGGTGGGATTAAGCGATTCACTTCTCGGCAGATTTTTGCGATCATAGGTTTCGCCTCGGTCCCAATTTTTATCTTTGTGATATGGCGTTTGCCACTCGCGTCACTCCGTTTTGATGCGTGGTGGATCATCAAGGTTTTCTATCGAGTCAAAGTTCAGAACGAAGAGCGGATACCTGAAAGGATGGGTTCGATCGTGATTTGCAATCGAATTTCGACCTTGGACCAGTGGTTGTTTTTGCTGTTCAGCCCGAGAAGAATCCGGATGGTTACGTTTTCAAAACCGCGTACCGGTTGGGCCGAAAAGCTGCTCAATTTTTGGGGGCAAATTCGAATGACAGGGGGACCGGCGACCACGCAGCGAGCACTTGCTACCGCCCGAAAGGCATTGGCTCATGGTGAGGTGTTGGTGACGTTCCCTGAAGAAAAAATTTCGACTACAGGTCGAGTCAATGGCTTCGATGCTGGACTTAAGGAGCTACTTGATAAGTCTCCTGTTCCGTTGATTCCTGCTTATATCGACGACATCTGGGGAAGCATTTTTACTTACGAACGTGGGAGACTTTTTTGGAAGTTTCCAAAGAAGATTCGTCCACAAATCACCATCTCGTTTGGCGAGCCAATCCCGCGGCCAACATCTACTTTTGAAACACGACAAGCCGTACAACATTTAGGAGCACAATCGATGTCTGATGCCAGTTTCCTTGCACCCGCACGCCAATTTATTCGCAGTTGTAAGAGAAGGAAATTTAAAACCAAAATCTGTGATCTCTCGGAAGGCGAAGTCACGGGCGGAATGTATTTGACCAGTTGTTTAGTTCTCCGGAAATTATTGCGGAAGTATGTTCTGGATAATGATGAGGACAAAGTTGGCGTATTATTGCCACCTTCCAAGGGTGGCGCGGTTGTCAATATGGCGCTTGCCCTCGACAAGAGAACGACCGTCAACTTGAATTATTCTGCGTCTGAAGAGATTATTAACGCCTGTATTAAAACGGCCGGCATCAAACACATTCTGACGACCGGCCAAGTCATTTCCAAATTGGGTTTGAAACTTGATGCAGAAGTGATCGAATTGGAGTCTTTGAAGGATAAGGTCTCCAAGTTAGACAAGGGGATCGCTGCGATGCAGGCGTTTGCGGTGCCATCAGGAATGCTCGAAAGCGCATTAGGTCTCGGTTCGATTCAACCGGATGACGTTGCGACGATTATCTTCACTTCGGGTTCGACAGGAACGCCCAAAGGTGTAATGCTTTCGCAGCGCAATATCAGCTCAAATGTCGAGGGCTTCCAAAAGACAGTGAACCTCTCACCATCTGACGTGCTTTTGGGAATCCTGCCATTCTTTCATTCGTTTGGCTATACGGTGACGCTGTGGGGTAACGCCATGCTCGATATTGGAGCGGCGTTTCACTATACGCCATTAGATGGACGCCAAATTGGAAAGCTGTGCAAAAAATTCAACGGCACTGTCCTGATCTCGACCCCCACTTTCTTAAGGGGTTATCTGAAACGGACGAAACCGGAGCAATTCGAGTCGCTCGAATTGGTTGTGACCGGGGCGGAAAAATTAGCCCCAGAACTTGCGGACGCTTTTGAAGAGAAATTCAAAATTCGGCCTGTCGAGGGTTATGGCGCAACTGAGCTTTCTCCCGTCGTTGCCCTGAATGTTCCGAGGAACCGGACGATTAATAAAACCGATGGCGAGTGTAAGGAGGGTTCTATTGGAAAACCATTACCCGGTGTTGCGGCAAAAGTGTTGGACTTGGATTCAGGTGAAGAATTAGGAGCAAATCAGGCTGGAATGTTGTGGATCAAAGGTCCCAACGTCATGAAAGGCTATTATCAAAATGCAGATTTGACGAATGAAGTCATCAAGGATGGTTGGTACAACACCGGTGACGTCGCCGTAATCGATGAACAGGGATTCATTTCGATCACAGGGCGTATCAGTCGTTTTTCAAAAATCGGTGGCGAGATGGTGCCGCATATCCAAATTGAAGAATTGCTGGCGGCGGTTATTGACGGGGAAGAAGAGGCCGGAATCCAAGCCGTCGTAACGGCTGTGCCGGACGAGAAAAAAGGTGAACGATTGATCGTTTTTCACACCACAATCGAAAAATCAGTGGACGAACTTCGACGCGGCCTTACTGAAAAAGGGCTTCCCAATTTATATATCCCCAGTGTCGATAGCTTCATGGAAATCCCTGAAATCCCGGTGCTGGGTACCGGCAAGCTTGACCTTAAGGGGTTGAAGAACCTGGCCATGGAAAAATTTGGAAAGTAAAAAACGGAGGGGCCAGCACGCCTTTTATGCGTTTGGTTTTAGTTGATTGCGATGGTGCGATGCCAAAAATCCGCACCGTCGTTTTTCAATTCAAAAGCTGTTTCACCTGCGTCGAGATGACTTTCCCGAGAAACCGATTTGGAGCTTCGTAAGCTCCCGCAGCGCTCAGGTCATCGAATCCTATCGATAACTCGTCTTTGGGCTCTACCGGGATCAGCCCGGGTGAGATGCGCTTTGCAACTTCGATTCCATTGATCGATAGTGTTTGATGTTGCTTTGTTAGTGTCGCCAGAATTTCCAAACGTCCCGATACTTTGTCTTTCGCTAACACTCGCGTCACGGTTCCGTTGATACGAACATCGAATGCAGCTAACCCATCGATGAAGTGGATCGCGTATCCATGCTCACGTCCGCCCTGCGCCAAAACAACGCCGTTTGGTTTTTTGGAGTCGACTTTTGCGCTGATTTCAAGCGGTCGATTCGCGATCTTGGGGGATAGGGCTTTTCTGGGCGTTGATTTTTGATTCTGTTTTGCTTTTGAATAGGGCGTCGGGTAACGATTTAGAATCGACTTCATTTTTTCTAAAACATCTGGATACAATTTCGCATGGTTTTTGGTTTCGAGTGGATCATCGCGGTAATCAAAAAGTTCATATTCTATAGATTTATCGTCTTTGCCATTTGACCACTCGACCAAACGGTAGCGGTCTGTCCGAATCGCACGCCCCAATTTTTGTTTCGGGTAGCAATGGAACGCATGATCGCGAATTCGTGTGGATGGAGATTTCAAAACTGGGACAAGACTCTTTCCATCGATCGGCTGCGGACCCGTGGGCGTCGGCAAGCCGCACAGTTCTGCCAAAGTTGGAAAGATATCCACACTTTCAGTCAATTGCCCTGTCGATGAACCGGGCTTGGTTACACCAGGAGCATGAATCAAAATCGGAATTCGATTCGCTTGTTCGTAGTTGGAATGTTTGGTCCAAAATCGATGATCGCCTAAATGAAAACCGTGATCGCCCCAGAGGACGACGATCGTTTCGTTGGACATTTCCAGTCGGTCGAGCTCGGCAATAACTTTTCCAATTTGTGTGTCGACGAAACTTGTGCTGGCGTAGTAGCCATGAATCAAATTCCTTTTCAAATCACCATCAATCTGTTTGCCACGTTCAACAGGTTTGTAGTTGGCGATTTCACCGTTTAGTTTTAAACCCATTTTCACCGCATCAGCGGGGTGCTTTTCGAATTTCGGCATGGGAAGGGTCTTTGGATCGTGCATATCCCAGTACTTCTTTGGCGCAGAAAATGGCAGGTGCGGTCGCACGAATCCGGCGGCGATAAAGAAGGGCGTCTGGTCTTTTTCGCGGCGTCTTTTAGCGGCATTCAGTCGTCTGATCGTCTCTTCAGCCACCCGTCCATCGGCATAACTTTCATCCGTCACGTCGGGGGATTCGTATGCGGCTCCTTTGGGAAGTGAACGAATTTGAGCAAGTTTCTGATTGGTGAAATAAGCTTCCTCTCGCGTCAGTTTTCCTCCGTCTGTGCTTTCTGCGGATACGTACTCGATCACTTTGTCTTCAAAATGCGGGACCGAAAACGATTCCGGATCACCAATGTTTCCATGACCAATATGAAACACTTTCCCGAGCGATTCTGTGCGATATCCATGCTGAGCAAAATATTGTGGTAGGGTGACCGCGTTGGGGATGACCTTGCGAAGTTGACTTCCTAGCCCATAAAGTCCCGTCGAAGTTGAATGGGAGCCCAGCAACAGCGTAAATCGAGAAGGTGCACAGACGGCTTGGTTGCAATAAGCCTTATCGAATCGCATCGAGCGAGATGCAAGTTTATCGATGTTGGGCGTGATCGCATTGGTGTCGCCGTAGCTGCCGATCGCCGGCTTCAGATCGTCCACCAAAATAAGCAGGATATTGGGCTTGGCCGCTTTAGCCGCGGTGGAGGACGGGATTTCGTCTGCGTCGCTCCGAATAATGCCAAGGCCAATCACCGCTAACAGGAATACAAAAAGGGTCTGCTTTCTAAACATGGTAAACACGAGTCGTTTCAATCAGGATTTAAGCCAAACAACTAAGCTTGTTATCTTACACAGGAATGAATGTTTCATAGCATCGGGTTTAAACTTTTGAAGAACTGGTCACAATTTGAGTTTGTGATTCTCAATCCCCAGATCGAATAGATGTCCACCAATGCAAGGCTGTTGTTTTCTCGATATTAAACAGGTTCGCACTCAACCGCTTGCTGATCCAGTAATTCAGAATTCTCTCGATGCGATCGTTCAGGTCGAGATGGCTGGGCTCTGCGGCTCTGATTTGCATCCGTTTTTTGGACGTGAAACGGGTTTAGACGTTGGCACGGTAATGGGGCATGAATTCGTCGGAAGGGTCATCGAGGTTGGACCGGAAGTTACCAACCTCAAAGTCGGTGATCGTGTTTCCTGTCCATTTTCGACAAACTGTGGGAATTGTTTTTACTGCAATATCGGACTAACATCGCGGTGCATCTACAACCAGCTCTTTGGATGGCGACAAAACTCTCAGGGGCTTCATGGCGGGCAGGCCGAATTTGTCCTGGTGCCAAACGCAAATGGTTCGTTGGTGCATATTGGCGAATCGATTTCGAATGAAACGGCATTGCTTTTGGGCGACAATTTAAGCACGGGATTTTATTGTGCTGAAATGGCGGCGATCCATTCGGATGGTGTTTACCTTGTCATCGGATGCGGAACAGTTGGGCTGCTAACGATTCTTGCCGCACAATACCTGGGAGCAAAAAAAATTGTCGCGTTCGATCTTGTTCCCGAGAGATTAAAAATGGCGGAGCAATTGGGAGCGTCGACGGCTTCTACCGAAGAGGCTGCGTTGCAAGAGATTCGCTCCGCAACAAAGGGTCGCGGCGCGGATGGTGTCATGGAACTGGTTGGGCTCTTGCCGGCGCAGGAATTTGCCTATCAGGCAATTCGCCCAGGGGGAATCATGAGCACCATCGGTTGTCATTGCACGCCGAATTTTGGATTTTCGCCCACTGACGCATATGACAAAAATATTACCTACCGAACGGGTCGTTGCCCCGCAAGACATTACATGGACCAGTTGTTGCCAAAGTTAACTGAGCTTCCAATGGACATCGGTTCGTTAATCACTCATCAATTCTCATTGTCTGAATCTGAAAAAGCGTACGACGTATTCAGTAATCGTAAAGACGGATGCGTTAAGGCAGCGTTTTCATTTGGTTAGGCAATTCATCATAGACATTTTGACAGTGGAAGTCGAAAATTAGAGGCTTTCAAGAACCGTTCGAACTGCACCTTAATCTAAATTTCAATATTCCATGGAAATCAACCCTTCTGACGAATCGCCACGTGAGTTTTACTTTCGCATGGTCAGCTTAATCACACCCCGCCCAATCGCGTGGGTCTCGACCATTTCAAATTCCGGGCATCTCAATCTGGCCCCGTACAGTTTCTTCAATGGAGTGACGGCAGCGCCGCCAAGCGTTGTTTTTTCGCCAGTCAATCGGCCGGACGGATCAAAAAAAGACACTGTTTTAAACATCGAACAAAACGGTCAATTTGTGATCAACGTTGTATCACATGCAATCGCGGAGAAGATGAATTTAACCTCTGGTGATTTTGGGTTTGAAGAAAATGAATTCGAAATTGCCGGTTTGACAACGGTTGATTCCTTAAAAGTCAAACCGCCACGCGTCAAAGAATCTGCCGCTCAATTCGAATGCGAACTCATTCAAATTGTGAAAGTTGGCGACGGCCCTCTGGCCGCGAATTTGATCATCGGAAAAATTTTGCACCTTCATATCGCGGACGAAGTTCTTGACCAACGCGGGCGTGTCGATTCGCAACGGCTCGATAATGTCGGACGGTTGGGCGGAGCTGAGTACTCGACGACTCGGGATCGATTCGAAATCTCTCGACCAAGTTAACCTGCAACGGAAGATTTGGAGTAGCTTAAAAATCTCCGCCTTAAAATCTCCGCCTTAAAATCGTTGCACTCAACAATCACGAATTGGAGGTCCATGACGTGAAAAGCCATGAAATCAAAAGCACGGAAATCAAAAACACGGAAATCAAGAGCACCGAAATCAAGAGCACCGAAATCAAGAGCTTTTTAGAGGAGTCAGCGTTAGTCGATGCGGCCGCACGTTGGCGTCAGTTTGTCGGTTTGCATCGTGTTCGGCAGTTTGCTTTCGAAGAGTGCAAAGCCGCGTGGCAGATGATATTTGAGAATTGGGAGGCGGATCGAGGGCCGGTTCCTTGTTGGGTTCCATCGGAACGGCGAATTCAGGCGGCCAATATCAGCGAGTGGATGCGTGAGCTTGATTTTGAAAACGTAAGCGAGCTCCATGAATGGTCGATTCAACATCGCTCCGAGTTTTGGGAATTCGCCGTTAGTGATTTGGAGATAGCGTTTCGATCAGAGCCAGACCAGATTCTTGATGATCATTCGACAATTGAAAAGCCAAACTGGTTACCCAACGCAAAATTGAATATTGTTGAGAGTTGTTTCGGGGCAAGCGACGATCAGGTGGCGATGATTGCAGGTCGTTCCGACAATTTGGAATTTTATACCTACCGCGATTTGCGAATTCGAGTCAACCAAGTTTCAAACGCATTGTTGAAGCAGGGATTCAGCGCCGGTGATGCGATTGGCGTTGTTATGCCGATTCACTTCGAATCGGTCGCGATCTATTTGGGAATTATTCAAGCTGGAATGGTTGCGGTTTCTATCGCGGACAGCTTCGCAGTTCCTGAGATTTCCAGCCGACTACGAATTGCCAACGCCAAAGCGGTCTTTACTTTCCAAAAGATGTATCGATCGGGAAAAGAAATTGTGCTCGGTGATCGTGTCAGCACCGCATCCGACGTGCCAGTTTTCTTTGCAGACCAAGCAAAATGGGTGGACCTATGTGATTTCCAAGGTTCAGAGTTTGAGCCCTTTATTGCCTCGCCGCACGATCCTATTAACATTCTTTTCTCGTCGGGCACGACCGGCGATCCAAAAGCGATTCCGTGGAACCACACGACGCCAATCAAGTGTGCGACAGACGGGCTTTTGCACCACGATCTCAAACCCGGTGATGTGACGTGCTGGCCAACAAATTTAGGTTGGATGATGGGGCCTTGGTTGATTTTTGCCAGCTTGATTAACAAATGTACGATTGCCGTTTACGATGATGCGCCGTTTGGATCGGGATTCGGCGAATTCGTTCAGCAAGCGAATGTCAATATGCTGGGGGTTGTTCCGTCGATAGTCCGGATTTGGAAAGCCGATACTTCAGCGGAATCCATGATGCAGCGATTCGATTGGTCCGGCATCAAAGTTTTCAGCTCAACTGGTGAGGCCTCCAGCAGAGACGACATGTTTTATCTGTCCTGGTTGGCCGGCTTCAAGCCGATTATTGAATATTGTGGCGGAACGGAAATCGGTGGCGGGTATATCAGTTCAACCGTGGTTCAGTGCAATGCGCCAGCGACTTTTTCTACACCATCCTTCGGTTTAGACGTTGCAATCCTTGACGATAACCACCGCCCGGCGGATGAAGGTGAGCTCTATTTATTGCCGCCTTCGATAGGACTTTCGACTGAATTGATCAATCGTGACCATTTCGAAACTTACTTCGCTGGTTGTCCACGGATTGGTGGAAATCCGTTGCGAAGACATGGCGACTATTTTCGTAGACTTGGTGGCGGGTATTTCGCTGCGGGCGGTCGTGCTGATGATACGATGAATTTGGGTGGCATCAAAGTGAGCAGTATCGAAATCGAAAAAATATTGAACTCGATGGCGGAGGTTGCCGAAACTGCGGCTGTTGCGGTTCCCTCAAAAAATGCTGGACCGGACCAACTGATAGTGTTTTACGTCCAGGCCCCCGTCGCACAGGATCCGGCGGAGGTAAAAGATGAAAATGAACTATTGAATGAAATGAATCAAATCATTCGCTCGGAGCTCAATCCTCTTTTCAAGATTCGCAAAATCATCAGAAAAGAAACCTTGCCTCGCACCGCTTCAAATAAAGTCATGCGAAGAGTCCTAAGATCGGAATGGGGTTGTGATGATCAGTAAACAAGAATCGGTGATCCGTCGAATTATGAACGCAATCGCTGCGTTGTCTGTATTGATCGGTTTGCCGGTACACTATCCAAATGTGTCACCGATTGTATTGCTGTTGGGAACCGTCGCGTAATTTGTTTTTTGGAAACGAATTGCAAGCGGGGTTTGGTTGGTCGCAGTTGGATGTATTTCTCCTGTGAACCGGTTATTTTACATAAGTTTAATCGTTTGCATTTCTACAATGTGTTGACCTTAGAATCGCACTTGGGTGCAGTTGAAAACCAAGGTTTGTGATACGCGAATTCGATGCTCGCGTGAAGTTTGTGTTGACTTTGTCATTCGGGCGATGCACCTATCGGGCAGCTTGCTTCAAAAAACATTGCTGAATCCAGAGCCGGCAGCTGTGTTCCCAAGAGACAGTTTGACGGGTTCTAGAGTCTCGTCTTTCCACTTGGAATGATGGTGAGCGAGACGTATCATCGAAGCAATGATGGGTTGCATCCAACCCAAGCTGGAAATCGAACTTTCACGAAGGCAATCAAGCACCGATTGAACGTATGATTGCGAGGTGACTCTGAAGATCGAGTATTACAACCTACACAATTGTCACAAACAGAACCAATCAGGTGAAGCGTCACGAATAAACGCACAATCTTTATTAGAAT
>CAJQQR010000238.1 GCA_905480545.1 uncultured Pirellulaceae bacterium | reverse complement strand
TGTAGGCGGCACGGCGGAAAAAGCAAACGACTTCTTGATTCTGGAACCACGGATGACGGGATTGGTTTTGGTCGCCAATCCGCCAACCGATGAACATATGCGGTTCCGTATGGAAATTGCCGGTTCTGACGTCGATGCAATTGGGTTTTGGGATCGACGCGGGCTTGGGAATGTTCGGCTGCTCAATCAAACAGAATTGAACGAGCAGCTTGGGCCAAGCAAAATTGGTCCAGACGCGATCAAGATCTCAGCCGGTGAGTTCTTTGAACGGTTTTCGGCATCAGGTCGCGAGATCAAGGTTGCGCTACTTGATCAGAAACTGATTGCTGGCGTGGGAAACTTATACGCATCCGAAATGCTGCACCTGGCAAAAATTCATCCGCAGCGGAAATGCAACGAAATCAAAAAGCCCAGTTACACCAAGCTCCATGAAAAGATGCTGGATATTTTGTTGGATGCGATCAAGCACGAAGGTTCAACACTTTCGGATGGCACATATCGAAACGCTCTCAACCAAGACGGTGGTTACCAGAACATGCATCAAGTCTACGATCGCGCTGACGAAATTTGTTTCACATGTAAGAAGAACAAAATCATCCGAATCGTTCAGGCTCAGCGCGCGACGTTCTTTTGCAAGAGGTGTCAACGGTGAAGTTGACCATCACTCTGCATGCTACTCTTCAATGTTCTTGAGTAACATCGATCGACCTATGAGCTCTGACTTTAGATCGGAAATCGAAAGCTCAAGAATTTCGGTGACCGTTTCTTTCTCATTGCTGTTCAGTAAATCGATCATTTCGTTTTGATAATTCAATTTGAATCCTTGCTCCGTACGTCAGTTTGAGACGTGCGGTACGGGTTTGATCGAATGCAACTGAACCGACACAAATCATTCCGCCATTCATTGCTTAGCGCCAATAGCAAAAGGGGGCGTGGAGATTCAGGCGATCCCAAAAATGGCAGGTCGAATTCCCAGCTTTTTTCGAACGACGACGAGGGCAGCAACGTTCCAGTAGATGATCGATGTTGCGGTTGCGAATGCCGCGCCCGTAGAACCCCAAATCGGAATGAATGTCCCGTTCAACAGCACATTCAAAATAACGCTGGTGATCACTAGCTTCATAAACGTTGAGTGATTGCCGGTCATCGAAAGTAAGATTCCGACGCTTCCGCAGCAAACGTTAAACAAGTTCGCTGCTGCTAAAACTTGTAAACAAAACGCTGCTTCGCTAAACCCTTCCCCGAAAAAGCTAAGTACAAAAGTAGGGGCGAAAAAGAATACTGCACTAATCGGCAGGCCGATCCAAAACGAAATCTTGGCGCCCTTTGATGCCAGGTGCTGAAGAGCTTGTTTGTCACCCTTTGCTTGCGAAATCATCGGTGCAAGAGAAGTGTTGATCGCATTGATTCCAAAGACGACGAACGCCGCATACTTCGCCGCTGAAGAGTAGGGGCCAACCATGTCGGCATCGGTTAGCACGCCCAGCATCCATACGTCACTTTGCGCATGAACGGTCATGGCCGCAGCGGAAAACATCGAGGCGAATGCCATCGAATGCCACGACGATATCGAATGCCACGACGATGATGCATCGTTAACGCTCGCTTCGGCGTGCAAAGGATTCGCTGCGGTATTCTTACTAGGCAGCGCGCCTCGCAAGAAGATCTGCCCGGCCAGAAACACAAAGATCGAAACGAAAATGTAGACGCCAACCGCGTGCACCGGCGAAAAATCTAGTTCGTAAACACCAACCAAAAGATACGCCACAATCATGAACTTGATCGTGAATAAGGGCCGAAAGATCCCTTCGGGGATCAGTGACAAAACGGGCCGCCGAAGGCCACGCAGAATCCCTTGACGGACGATACTGAATGCTTGAAGCGGAATCGCGATCGCAATCAATTGTGTTATCAGCCAAATTTCCCGTGGATTTAGCCACCGAACTAGCTGTAGCAGGATTAAGGCAGCGATTGCGGTGCATACTGAAATCCGGAGCGTTCGGTGGTTTAGCCATTGCCGGTGTTGGTCCAGCAATTTCGAATCACTGTGATAATCGGCAATAAATCGCGTCGCTGCCGTATCCGATCCGGCAACCGCGGCAATGATTAAAAAATTCAATGTCGTCAGTGCAAACGCGTATTCGCCGTATCCCACTTTGCCCAAGAGGTTTGCAATGAGGAGATGAGCCAGAAAAGCGAGACCGACAGCTGAAACCTTCAATGCAAATGTTTGGAGGCCGCTTTGTGTTAATTTCGCCGAATCGATTTCATATTGCTGTTGAGAATCGACTTCACTGTTGTCAGCTTCCATTCGGTTCGATTTTCAAGAGCCTGATTTTAGTTCGATAGAGTCGTTCGCAACAAAATTCTCGGTTCGTTTGCCGTAGAGGGTACCGAAGATGATCACAGAAAAACCAATGATGATCGAACCGAAACTGATCAGTTGCGAAATCGTAAAACCGGTTCCCAATTGGCTCATTTCGTCGGAACGAATGTACTCGAGTAAGAATCGACCCATCGGATAAATGATCAGCATCATGCCAATGATTTCTCCGTCATGTCGCCGTCGAGGAAAGTAGCACCACAGAAATAGAAAGACAAAGAACGCATTCACCGAGCTGTAAATTTGCGAGGGATGAACCGGCAATGAACGCCACGGAATTTCATCCGCGACAAATTCGATCGTCCGAACTTTTTTTTCCTGTTCGATTTGATAAGGAATTCGTTCCGGTTTTTTATTGTCGTTTGGATTTGGGTTGTACGCAAAGCCGGTGATTTGAGCGTTGGGCTGTATCTCTCGCTGCGCCGCTGGACTGCCCGGTTGGATTTCAATAATTTTACGGCCAGGAGAATCCGGGGAGTCATTGAGGATCGCTTTCATGCCGAATAGCTCGCCCGTTTCCACATGCCTAGAATAAGGAGGAGAACCTTCTGGGAAAGTGATGGCGGGTAAATTCGTATCGCAGATTCCACCCCAGCAACAGCCGTTCATCAAGCAACCGATACGACCAATCGAAAGTCCAACCATCATGCATGGTGCAAGGACATCGAGCATTAACAACGCGGGAAGTTTGTTGAGTTTCAAGTAGACAATCGCGGCTGTTACGGAGCCAATCACGCTTCCATAAACAACAAGCCCCCCCTTCGTCATATCGATGATGTCTCGTGCCGAATCGAATGTGTCCCAGTACTGAATTACGTAAAAGGCTCGGGCACCCACAATGCCGGCGGCAAACAATGCAAAGCACAAATTAATCGTTTGGTCCGGATGCAGCCCCAGTCGTTTCGCTCGCGAGATTGCGAGTAAGACGCCCACAACAATCGCGACGAGAAGAAAGAACCCGTAGCCACGGATCGGAATACCTTGGATCTTGGTGGGGTCCTCGGGATTGGCAACCATCACAAAGGGGATCAAGAACTTGATGACAATCGCACCGATGATAAACGTCGGTAGAATGCTCCAGAGTTCGTCGCCAAGACTTTTGGTTTGAGTATCCGTCGCTGCTTTTTTGGGATCTTTTACACTATCCGGCTGATCGGATTGGGATTTCGATCGAAACCAAACGTAACCGATGTATCCAGCACCGATCACTATCCAGAGATAAAAAAATGGATCGATCCAGTCGGGCGAAATAAAGAAAAACGTTTGGTTCATGACGGCAATCGTAACATTTTCTCGCGTCTTTCAACATTCCAGTCGTAAGCAGCAAATGTTGATAAAGCACAAAACGGTCGTTGGATTGGGAGCATCGACCGCTTGAACGCTTGTGGATCTTTTGTTTTGCATTGCCGGGTCGCTGCGTTCACCAGATCGTGAAATTCTACCGTCTTGCGACGGTAGCCACATTGCAATTCAGATCTTATGCACCACAGGGACAGCATGACTAATCGTCAGTATTGACCTGAGTCTCTAGGAATCGAGCCAGCGTATGGAAGTCGCTACCTTGTTCAATGTAACGGACCTTGGTGACCAGCGTTTGCGGGTCAACAAGTTTTTCAAATGGCTGGTAAATCAAATCCAGTTGGCCTTCAACCGAAACCATGACACCGCTGTGGCCTTCTTCGACAAGCGCTCGGTAGGCACCGACACCCAATTGGCTGCCCAGCATGACATCGAACGCATGAGGTTTTGTGCAGCGAGCTTCGTAACCAAGCTGAATGCCGTTGATTTTACGCGTTTTGCCGGTTCGCTCTGAATACTTATCAGAAAGCAATTTTGACAATCGTCGATTCAAGTTCACTTCAGAAATCGCGATGTGACCATGATCGTCACGTTCGACCCCTTCCAGGTATTTCATCGGGAGAAATTCTGCCAGTCCTTCGGCGATGACGATGACGCCGAATTCCTTTCCCTCTTTTTCGCGAGTCAGCATCAAGTCGACCATGTAATTCATGACAATGTCAATGTTCATAATTGGGCGGCTCGATGTTTCGCCGGTCACTTCGTTGGTGTGAGGCTCTTCCGTCAAAAAGTCACCAACAATATCTTCGACACTAAGGACAAGGCTGGCTTCGCCGGCCATTGCCGCACCATAGGCCAACCATCCCGCACTCCGCCCCATTGCTTCGGCGAGGAAGTAGGCCCGGCCCGCCGCCGCGTCATAGATCAGGTTGCGAATTTCGGTCGCGAGGAAATCTACAGCGGTAAAAAAGCCAAATGTAAAATCGATTCCGTGGTAATCATTGTCGATAGTCTTCGGAAGATGAACGACCGGGATCTTCTTGGATCCCTCCGGCATCCGCTTTTGAAACATACTGATCTTGTTTGCTGTCTTGAGGGTGTCGTCTCCACCGATTGAGATCAAAGCGTCAACTTCGAGGCTGCGAAGCGCGTCATAAGTTCGCTTAAGCGGGGCAGAACGTTCTGGATCTTCAAGGTGCTCAGGTGAAGAAACTTTTTTGCCCGGATTCGCCCGTGCTGTCCCAATCATGATCCCTTGCTCGTTACGAGTTCTCGACAGTCGATCATTGGAGAACAGAATGTAGTCTTTACCGGCGGTCAAAGGATGCGAGCCATCGAACTCCATGAGGTTGGAGTAACCATGCTTGATTCCAAGGACTTCAATTCCATTGCGTAAGAACGACGCGGCCGCGGCGGAGATGACTGCATTTGCCGCTGGTGCCGGGCCACCGGCGAATAAAATGGCGACTTTTTTGATATTGTTCGGGTTGCTCATAGGAATCTCCGAGTTCACTTTTCGCGTTGGAAGAATAAAAGGGATTAGTGTTTTGGGGTCGAATGTTAAAGATCCGATTTTAGGCAGTTACGCAAATTCGCCAAGGTAAACGAGCCGGATTTGTGTGTAGAAACGTCGTGATTCGGGTCAAAAACAAACATCGCTCCCACAAATGGACAGGTGGGGCGTGAAAGGGGACTTTGTACCGTTTAATGTCACAAAAAAATACAATATCCGACATGGGGTAGAGAGCCAGGATTTGGATCCAATAAAAAAAGTTCCGGAGCATGGTGGAATTCGCTTTAAATAATCGGCTTCGATCCGTATAATCTTCTTTTCAACCCGACGTTCCAAACGCCGGGTTTTTTTTTTGCGGTGCCAACTTTGCGGCCGACGGTCTAGTCCATTGCTTGGCCAGAGCTATTCATATCGAATTTGGGCGCCCGCACGGAGGAATTCCATGACGACTGCTACGCAATCCTCTCACGAATCAAGTTCAAAAATCAGTGACGAAAAAGTGATCGTCCTTGATTTTGGTTCTCAGTACGCACAGCTCATCGCACGCCGAGTACGCGAGTCCAAGGTCTACTGCGAAATTGTTCGACACGACATTACAGCCGAACGCATCAAAGAAATTTCGCCCAAGGGAATTATTCTCTCCGGTGGACCCAACAGTGTGTATGAAGATGGCGCTCCTCAGATCGATCCAAAGATTTTCCAGCTTGGAATTCCAGTGCTAGGGATTTGTTACGGCATGCAATTGGCCTGTCGCGCTCTTGGCGGAGAAGTTGACCATCATCCGGCGCGCGAATATGGCAGAAAGCATTGTACGGTAACATCTGAAAATGATCTTTTTGCAGGATTCCCGGAGTCGGCCGATGTCTGGATGAGTCACGGCGATCAAGTGCAAACGGTTGCCGCTGGATTTAAAGCGATTGCCGCCACGGATACCTGTCCGATCGCCGCGATCCAACATGAAACGTTGGATGTCTTTGGTTTGCAGTTTCATCCAGAGGTCACGCACACCGAATATGGAGCGACAATCCTTGCAAACTTTTTAGTGAAAATTTGCAAATGCGAGCAGACTTGGAAGTTGGACGATTTTGCCGAAGAGCAAATCAACAAAATCCGCGAACAGGTAGGCGATGCTCGTGTTATTTGTGGATTGTCTGGTGGTGTCGATTCAGCGGTTGTGGCCGCAATCTTGAGCCGTGCGATCGGCTCGCAGTTGACGTGTATTTTGGTTGACAACGGCTTGCTTCGAAAATCGGAAAAAGAGTTGGTTGTCGATGCATTTGAGAATCATTTCCAAACGGACTTGCATGTTGTCCATGCCGAAGAGCGTTTCCTTTCAGCCTTGAAAGGGGTGGCCGAGCCACAGCAAAAACGGAAGATCATTGGCGGGGCATTTATCGATTGCTTCAAAGAAGAAGCGGACAAAGTTGAGAATGCCAGATTTCTGGCTCAAGGAACTTTGTATCCAGACGTGATCGAAAGTGGGGCGGCCAAAGATGGACCTGCTGCGACGATTAAACTTCACCACAACGTCGGCGGCCTGCCTGAAGAACTTGGTTTTGAGTTGATTGAGCCGCTGCGTGATCTTTTTAAAGACGAGGTTCGTCGACTAGGATTGGAGCTTGGGTTAACCGAAGAAATCGTATGGCGACATCCCTTCCCCGGACCTGGTCTTGCTGTTCGATGTCTCGGCGAGATCGAAAAAGAAAAACTGGACACGCTTCGCGAAGCGGATGCGATCGTTGTTGAAGAAATTAAGGCGGCTGGTTTGTATCGCGAAACTGCGCAAGCATTTGCCGTGTTGCTTCCAGTGCAATCCGTTGGGGTAATGGGTGATGCTCGGACCTATGAAAACGCAATTGCCGTGCGTTGCGTCGACACGGACGATTTCATGACGGCCGATTGGAGTCGACTTCCTTATGACTTGCTGGCGAAAATTTCGACACGAGTTATCAACGAAGTTGCGGGAATCAATCGTGTTACTTATGACATCAGCACCAAGCCGCCGGCAACGATTGAATGGGAATAAGGACTGGTGAAGGACCCGTATCAATCGAAGAGTCCGTGGAAGGGGCCCGTCGCATGCAAGTAACTAGAATCGTCTATTGAAACCGGTTTTTTGAAGGCCGAGATGGATGTTCATCCCATTTTTTTGACACCGCTTCTTTTTTATAGTTCAATCTCAGTAACTACTGCAACCAATCGGTGTTTTCAAAAATTTTATCTAAGACCTCGATCAACTGGTCCGATTGCTCAGCAATTTTGCTACTTAAGAAACTGTCGTTGCTTTTCATCACCAAATTGAATTCTTGCCCGTATTCATGTGTTTCGTTTACGTCAGCGGCACCAACTACCACGAAATAAGCCCCTGCATCAAGTGAATCACGAACACTTGATCCGAAAGCGAGGTCGGAGCCGGTTCGGATCAAGTCTCCACGATGATTGAATATCGAAAGTCGACTGTCCATGCCGCCGAAATCGGCGACGTTCGCGCGAAAGAGCCCCGCGTTCAACATGTCAACTTGATAAACGGCGGGATTTGCAACCTCAAGGCTGGATGAATATCGATTGTTCGATTGAGTAAAGGATAGACGTGTATTTTCTGAATTGGTGGTGACCTGTCGAACGCCTTTCCTGGAATTCTCGGTGTTGACCGTCAGCTTCCAGTTGTTTAGCGAGCCGCCATCTTCTTCGAAAGTATCTTGCACGACCAATTTCCAAACACCATTTGGAGCGATCCCATCCATTTTGCTAAGCGTTTGCATCGGTTTGTAAGTGCCGCGGAACGGCGCATCTGCTTGCCGAATACTCTTGGCCGCTTCGTCATCAAAAATGGTGTTCCGATAGTCGTCGCCATCCTCGCCTTGGAAACGGGACAGCAATACCTTTTTTCCCGTTGGCGAGATCAGAACTAGTCGCAAGTCTTCCGTCCAAGTGTGGTCAATGTCGACTTGAACGTTAATGTCCGAGACGCTTCCGTTCATGCCAGAGACGTGAATCTTCGAAACGACGCGATCAACGCGGTCGCTGGCGATATTCATTTTGGTGTTATTGGTAAACGTTTTCGAGTTACCATTTCCATCATTGTCTGCATCGAACACGATATTAACGCGGAAGTTTCCGGTGTCAGCGTCTTGAAATGATCCGGCAGAAACAAAATATTCTCCAGCATCGACGTCCATCGCTACTCGACTGTTCGTTGAATTTCCGAAGTTGTCGTTGGTTGCAACTAGGTTTCCGGACGCATCGTAAATTCTCAAATACACATCCGCGTCACCTGAAGTTTCCGTTAGTCGAAACGTTGCTTTCCCAGCCGAGTCAAAATTGACCTTGAAGACATCGCGGTCGCCAGCTTCCTCAAATGTGCCGCGCCCAACACCTTTGTCGTTTCTGTTCAAATTGATGGCGGTCGCATCATCACCAACCTGGTCCACGTGATCGTCCTGAGTTCCGCCGCCTCCGTTTCCGCCATCCCCAACAATTCCATCGATCCATTCGGTATGGACATCAACACGTGTATCAAACGATTGATCACCCAAACGATGAGCATCGCCGGTACCACCGGATGTCACTCCCGCAACATACCGAACGCCTCCTACGGTAATGATCGCTGGACCGCCTGAATCACCTGGGGCGGTGTTGGCTTCGTTGTGACTATCGAAATTCCACCAAAGGTGGGTATTGGTAACCCGTTCCAATTCCGTGTCACCTGCTTGTTTGCCGTTGTCATTTGGATCGTAACCGTCGCGACTCGTTCCGCCTTCACCAAAGCCAACTAAGGTCATGATCATTCCAACATTTGGCCTGGTACGCATGATTTCCATTGGATCGACACCGACAACTTCTTGCCGCAACTCAACAATCGCTAGGTCATTTCCCGCATCAAAGTTGTTTGGGTCATAATTTGGATGGACATAGATTTTTTCTGAGTTATAAGTCTGTCCCCCAACTTCAAACGTGGCTGAACGATCGCCGATGAATCCACCGCCTTGTGCTTCAACACAATGCGCTGCGGTTAGAACAAATTTCGAACCGATCAATGTTCCGGTGCAAACTCCATCGAATAAGCCGACTGCCGCAAAGTCATTGGTTTGTTCACCATTGACGATTCGCTTCACACCCTGTTCTCCAGCTTGGGTAATGTCGGGAATGTCGTAGGTTGAAACCATCTGGGGACCAAAGTCGTGTTGCTCACCTGGAAATGCGTCAGCGATTATCTGCATGGCGTTTGCGGCAAGGACCTGACGGCATTCGAGAGTTTCGAATTGGCCGAAACCGCGAGAAGGTGTCAAACGATTTGATTTTTTTTGCAAAAACTGCATTTCGCTACCCATTTGAAAAGCTGAGTGAAGAGAATTTGGCCGAAAATCGCCTTCTTTTACACGATTTTTCTTATTCCAAAGAGATAAGCGAGACTTGGAGTGTTTTCCCGACACGAATTTGAAAAATTTTTGAATTCAGTCTGGGATGCTGGTTTTCTGGGTTTGAAGATGTTGAATTTCGAAGAAGCAACGGTCAAGAAGACGTAAAATCGAAAACCCGTGAAAAATGGCTTTGGCGGCAATCCGATCTGCCGTGCACTCGCTTTGCAGTTTCCTTAATTGAATGAACTTCAGTTTTGTCATTCATAGAAATCGCATTTCGGTAGTGCCTCTGAGAGCTGATTGATCGCGTCCTCGGAAACTGTTTTTAAACCCGTGATATATAGTGTGTGAAGATTTTTCATTACCGAAAGTTTACCCATTCCGGTGTCCGTGATCGGGTTATCGGAAATGTCGAGTGTGTTGAGATGTGACAAAACGGTCAGGTTTGAGATCGAATCATCGTCTAGTCCGATGCCCTCAACCATTAGCTCACGCAATCGTTTCAAATTTGATAGTCGACTCAGTACAGGGCCGTTTACCTTTGTGAATGAAAGATCAAGCGTCTCCAGGTTTTTCAATTCTTGAATTAATTGAATGCTTTGGTCTGTTATTGGATTTTCGTAAAGGACTAGTCTCTTTAGATTCGGCAAATTTGCCAACACAGTGACCGCATTGTCATTCAACTCGTTTGACGATACATCCACTTCGTGAAGCGATGCCGGGAGGTTCATTGCCAAGATCTCCGTTTTGCCTATTCCCGTAGAATCTAAATCGAGGATCGTTAAGCTCTTCAATTTATTTAGACGTAAATTCTCCATCACGTTTCCAAGAAAGTTACAGTAAGGTAAATGCAGTTCATGCAATTTACCTAAGGTTGCAATTTCGTTTACAGCAAGATCATTGATGTCGCAATTTTCAAGGTAAAGCTTTTTCAGTCCTCTTAGTTTTGAAAGATTGACGTACCGCACTTCATCTTCGGAAAAATCGCTTAGGCTTAACCAATTCAGCTTGGTCAATTTGGAGAACGCGAGGAAATCGGGGGGATCTGTCGGTGCAAACAGCTGGATTCCAGTAATCGTAAACTCTTCGTTTGGGAGCGTATCGAGATTGCTGGTTGTCTGTAGTCCAACGCTCGTTTCGAACTCGATCGAGCAGCCGTCATAAGATAAAACCCATTTTGCAATCTTGATATTTTGCGATTCAGGTTTCGTCTCTCGCATCAAAAAGAATGCAGTGATAAGTAAGCCGATCGCAATGATACTAAGACTTGCAAATGCGATGTTTCGTCGGTTATTGAACGGGCCCATTGGGGAATTGGTAGCCGAATTCGTTATCGCTGATAGCGGTTGCGATGTGACTGGCGCTGAAATTTGTCGAGGGAGAGTCCCCAGCGTGTCAATCTGAATCAATTTTTGATTGTCGATTAGTCCCGAATTCTTAATGGATTCACAAATGCTGGCCATTGACGCTGGACGATCGCTTGGCGACTTCGCAAGCAATGAATTTAGAATTGGTTCCACCGACTCGGAGAAGCGAACCTGAGGTGGGAGTCTTGGGATTGGGTGCGATTTATGTGCGACAATGGTGTTGATTATCTGCTTGGATTCAAATGGAGCGGATCCCGTTAGCAGGAAATAGAGTGTGCAACCCAAAGAGTAAATATCGGCCGCCGAAGTGAGTTCCAAATTATCGAAGTGCTCGGGCGGCAAGAAATTTGGTGTTCCAACGATACCACCTGATTGCGTCAGACTTTCCGACTCTGATTTGATTTTTGCCAAACCGAGATCCAGTAATTTTACCGTTCCATCATCAGCCAATAAAATGTTCGCCGGTTTCACGTCGCGGTGAATGATTCCCTTTTTATGAGCGAAGTCCAAGGCTTTTGCGATTTCGAAAATAACCGCCATCGCTGATTCTGTGGGAAGCGGGCCGTGGTCCCGAACAATTGCGTTGAGGTCTTTGCCCGAGGCAAATTCCATCACGAGGTAAAGTTGTTCATTCCATTCGAGAGCATCGATTGCACCGACAATGTTGGAATGCTTCAGCTGGCAAAGCGAATTGATTTCGCGACGAAAACGTTCTTTTCGAATTGCCGATTCTTGTTGGAATGCTGGCATCGTTTTCAATGCCACAACGCGGTCCATTTTTTGATGTCGGGCCTTAAAGACGATACCCATTCCGCCTGAACCAATGAAATCGATGATCGTGTATCGATCAATTACGAGTGGATAGTGATTGACGCCAAGAAGTGCTTTGCTCTGATATTTGGTCAACTTCCCAGCGGCGACCAAGTCCTTTGTAATTTCGTCGGAGGACTTGCTGCTTAGAGAATCATTGATTTCGGCAATCTCTTGGACGTCAAACACGTTAAGTCTTCGCATCCGATTCAATAACTCAACTGGCGTGATGCTTGAATCGATCGAGCAAACGGCGCCAGAGCCGAATTCATTCTTGATTTGCAGTTGCGAGGCCTGGTCAGAATGACCCGAATCGACCATCCAATTTGTCTTCTCAAGTTTCTTGACTTCTTCCTGGAAACGAGGCAACAATTCGAGATGATCTTTGCAAATTTCCGATGCATCAGGAGACGCACCACTGTTTCTCGAAATCTCCCAATCGGAGAGCAGGTCAAGCAGGGTTTCGCGAGGATCATTTTCCATACCAGTAAGCCGATTTCAGAATGGTTTAAGAGTTAACCGAGCGAAATTAAATCTGCTCTGAAAGTGCCAAACGAGCACGATTTAGTCGTCGCAATACGGTTCGCTCGCTAACGTTTAGCATCGTCGCGATTTCTTTTTGCGTCAAACTTGCGTACCAAATCAATTGAAATACTTCTTTTTGATCAGTTTCCAATGATTCGACGGCGGAATGGAATTCTGACCATTGTTCTATCGATTCGGGCTCGCTTGATGGCGATTCTTTCTGATTGATCTGGGGATTACCATCCGGTTGCAGGTTTTGATCATCCGAGAAATGATTCCTTCCTACGCCACGTTTGCCGAAATAATGCCTTGCCAGATCAATGAGCGTCCTGCGAATCTGCGTTGATGCGATAGCGAATATTTCAGCGGGAGACGAAACATTGACTTCCGAAAGCGAACGATGCAATTTTATAAGAAGTGTTTGATACACATCGTCGGTTTCCTCCCAGCGACGAACGCCGGGATACTTGCTTAGCATTCGCCGGACTTGGGCTTTAAATTTTTCGCCAAATAACTGGACCACCTCATTGAATGCCGATTGGTCACCGGTTTTAAGGCGTGAACAAAGTTGGTCGATCTGCAAAATGGTTCTCAAAGTAAATTGGATAGATGGGTTCGTACGATTATAGCCAAATATCGTTTTATTTTTCGAATATTAGACAAGTAGGCATTTACGGCCAAATCGAATTAGAATGACGTTTTACTGTATTAATTTGCTTAAACAAAACAATGATTCAGATTTTCAAAAAACTGAACCACCGGTTCAACGTCACCGCATTTGCCATTTTCATACTGGTTGGAATTTCGTCTATTCCAAAATTACACGCTGGTGAAACTATCGAAACAAAAAGGCGAAAACCAAACATCATCATCATTTATTCCGATGACCAAGGCTCCTTTGACTTGAATTGTTATGGTTCGAAAGACATCCAAACACCCAATCTCGATCAACTTGCTGCGTCAGGGGTTCGGTTCACGCAAATGTATTCACCGTCGGCGATTTGTTCGGCGTCTAGAGCCGGGTTGTTGACCGGGCGATATCCGGCCAGAGCAGGAGTGCCTGGAAACGTCTCATCGAAAAAAGGCGTAGCGGGAATGCCGACCAGCGAGTTCACGATTGCGGAACATCTGAAATCAAATGGCTATGCGACGGGGCATGTTGGGAAATGGCATCTTGGATTTACTCCTGAAACGATGCCAAATGGGCAGGGATTTGAGAGTTCATTTGGGCACATGGGTGGATGTATCGACAACTACTCGCACTTTTTTTACTGGAATGGGCCGAATCGGCATGATCTGTGGAGAGATGGAAAAGAAATTTTTCGTGATGGGGAATACTTCGGCAAGATGATGGTCGATGAATGCAACCATTTCATTTCGAATAATAAAGAGAAACCATTTTTACTTTACTGGGCCATCAACTGGCCGCATTACCCACTTCAAGGAACCAGTAAATGGCGGGAAGAGTACAAAGACCTACCGCATCCTCGAGACAAGTATGCAACGTTTGTAAGCACGATGGACGAGTTGGTCGGTCAAGTCATTGCCAAGGTCGATGCGCTTGGCCTGCGTGAGGACACAATCATTTTGTTCCAATCGGATCATGGTCATAGTGTGGAAGAGCGGGCGTTTTTTGGCGGCGGAAATCCAGGGCCTTACCGCGGGGCGAAAGGTTGTTTGTTCGAAGGCGGAATTCGCGTTCCATCGATTATCTCTTGGCCGGGATCGATTCCTAAAGGAGAAGTACGCGATCAAATGGTTTGCGGAATCGATTGGACGCCAACCATGCTTGATTTCGTCGATGCAACTCCAGCAGAAAATGCGAATCCGTTTGATGGGACAAGTATCGCAAACGTGATTCAAAAAAATTCAAAAACACCTCACGACTATCTTTATTGGCAGTTGGGCAATGGTGCGAATGCTCAGTGGGTGATTCGTAAAGACAACTGGAAACTGCTGGGCAATCCAGCCGATCGCCGCGAACCGAAATCGGTGACCCGAGAGGACAAGCTGTTTCTTGTTGACTTGAAAGAGGACCTGAGCGAAAAGAAAAATGTGAAGGCCCAATATCAGTCGAAATTGAAAGAGCTTTTGAAGCTGAAGGAGACAGCATCACAAGGGTTCTGATTTTTAATATTGACCAAGACCAGCGAGGTCAGCAACGGGAGTGTCATTGAGTTTCTGCAGCTGGAGTCGTACCGATACAAAAACTTGCTGATTGGCGTATACTCATTTGCTTCTATTTGACTCGATTGAAAGCTAGATGTGATGACCATACGCGAATTAGAACCCAACGACTTGTGGAACCATTTTGCCAATTTGAACTCGGTACCGCGTCCTTCAAAAAAAGAGGAGCGGGTGATTGAGTTTGCCAAAAAATTCGGTGAATCACTTGGTTTGGAGACGATGGTGGACAACGTCGGAAACGTCATCATCCGAAAACCTGCCTCGCCCGGTATGGAAGATCGGGCGCCCATCGTCATGCAATCGCATCTCGATATGGTCTGTCAAAAGAACGCGGACACTGAATTTGACTTTGATACGCAAGGCATCGATATGTATGTCGATGACGATTGGGTCAAAGCCCGCGGTACAACGTTAGGTGCGGACAATGGAATTGGCGTCGCGACGATCATGTCGATTCTTTCGTCGACTGACATCGACCATCCTGCTGTTGAGGCGCTTTTCACCACCGATGAAGAGACGGGAATGACCGGTGCGATTGGCTTAGAAGGCGGTTTGCTCAGTGGGAAATTTTTGCTGAACCTCGATACCGAAGAAGACAACGAATTGACCATCGGTTGCGCGGGTGGTGTCGACATCACCTTGAAAAGCACGTGCGAGATGGTGGCGGTCAATAGCGATTTTGAAAACTACAAGATTGTCGTTCGCGGGCTGCAAGGTGGTCACTCAGGCATAGACATTCATTTGGGACGTGGAAACGCGAACAAGTGGATGAATCGAATTCTATGGCATCTGGCTGAAAACATTGATTTGAAAATTTGCGAAATTGATGGGGGTGGTTTGCGAAATGCGATTCCGAGGGAATCTTCTTCCATTGTTGCCATCAACAAGTCAGACATGGCAGCGTTTGAGAAAGTGCTCTCCGAGCAAACCGTGGAACTGCTTGCGGAATATGCGGTAACCGATCCGCATGCTGAGGTCATCGTCGAAAAAGACGGCGGCGAATATTCGGCATTGAAACCTGATTTGCAAAAGGCATTAATCGCAACAGTCTATTCATGTCCCAACGGGATCTTTCGCATGTCGCCCGATATTAAGGACCTTGTACAAACGTCGAATAATTTGGCTCGAGTATTGGTTAAAGATGGGGTCATGCAGATTGGGTGTTTGACCAGAAGTTCGGTGGATACGGAGCGTGATGATCTTGCGAACGCGATCAGTGCGAGCTTTTCGATGTTAGGCGAAGAGGTTGCATTGGGTGGCAAATACCCAGGCTGGACACCGCTTCCCACCTCGTCAATCGTCGAACTGATGTCAGATTTGTACCGTGAATTGTTCAATGAAGAACCTCATGTTGCCGCTTGTCATGCTGGCTTGGAATGCGGGATCCTGGGACGGAATTATCCAGACATAGAAATGATTTCGTTCGGACCCAATATTTACGGTGCACATTCACCGGACGAGCGAGTTCAAATTAGCAGCGTGCAGAAATTCTGGAGGTTTCTCTTGGAGGCGTTAAAGCGGATTCCCAAAGCGTAACCGAGTCGAGGATAGGAGAGGCGCCGGAGTGTTTTCGGTCGCACGTCTCAAAAGGTTCGTGCCTAAAATGCGATCATGCTTTGGCATCATGCCCACGCAAGCGTGAAGCATGGCACCCAAACGAGAGGGGCGTAGAGTTTATCGCGGCCAATCCGGAGTGCGTAGGAGCAAGGGCAGCCAAACGCGTGGTTATCCCAGCTGATTTGAACGGAAGATATCCAAGCCAATTTGAACGGAAGATATCCAAGCTGACTTGGAATGTATGGTTCGTGTTTTAGGCTTGCTCTTCTTCCGACGAAGGCGAAGTAATGGGCGACGCTGTTTTGCTGTTTGGTTGAGTGTTCTCGGTGCCGGGCACGACGAGGGGACCTGATACATTTTCATCCACAATTCGCTTGAGTTCCGTTGCGTCTACGGACTCGACCTCGAAGAGTTTTTCCGTCAATGCGACCAAGCAGTCTTTTCTGACATCAAGTATCTGGCGGACTTTTTCGACAGACTCTTCGATAATTCGGCGGACTTCCTCATCGATCTCTCGTTGGGTTTTTTCACTCACCGAACGAACGACTTCGTCGCCTCCACTACTGGCCAAAAACGCCGAGCGATTTGATTCCTTGAAATTGATTCGCCCGAGATGGCTCATTCCATATTCCATGACCATCCCGCGAGCAATATCGGTTGCTCTCTCGAGATCATTTTGGGCGCCGGTGGAAATGTCAGAATAGATGATTTCTTCCGCAATGGTTCCGGCAAGCAAGACTTGAATTCGACTTTCAAGTTCCCCTTTTGTCATCAGGTAACGGTCTTCGTCAGGACGTTGCATCGTATAGCCAAGGGCTGCAACGCCGCGAGGGATGATGCTGACTTTGTGGACAGGGTCGGTATTGGGAAGGCTATAGGCGACCAGAGCGTGCCCGGATTCGTGATAGGCAACGCGAAGTTTCTCATCTTCATTCATGACCCGCTGCTTCTTTTCCAGGCCTGCTGTAACTCGCTCGACTCCTTCATCAAAATCGCACATTTCAACGAATTCTTTTCCTTCACGAGCCGCTCGCAGTGCTGCTTCATTGACAAGATTTGCCAGATCGGCGCCGACAAATCCGGGGGTGATTGACGCGACTTTGGTTAGTTCGACATCTTCGCCCAATTTCACGTTCTTGACATGCACTTTTAGAATTGCCTCGCGACCGCGTACGTCTGGACGATCGACAAGCACATGACGATCGAATCGGCCAGGTCTGAGCAGGGCTTGATCAAGCGTTTCAGGGCGATTGGTTGCGGCAACAACGATAACACCCGAATTGGATTGGAAGCCATCCATTTCAACCAGAAGTGCGTTGAGCGTTTGCTCGCGTTCGTCATGGCCACCTACCATATTGCCGCTGCGACTTTTGCCGAGCGCATCGAGCTCATCAATGAAAATGATGCTTGGAGCTTTGGTTTCGGCTTGTTGGAACATGTCACGGACTCGTGCGGCGCCGACTCCGACATACATTTCGACGAAATCACTTCCCGAAAGACTGAAGAAGGGAACGTTTGCCTCGCCGGCGATTGCTCGTGCCAGAAGTGTTTTTCCGGTACCCGGAGGCCCAACAAGCAGAACCCCTTTTGGGATCCGGCCCCCCAGTTTTTGGTACTTGTCTGGCGAGCTGAGGAAATCGACAACCTCCTTCACTTCTTCAACCGCTTCGTCAATTCCAGCAACATCGTTGAAGGAGATGCTCAGATCCTCTTCAGCGTAGAGACGACCGCGACTGCGGCCGAATTGCATGGGCGATCCAGCACCACCCAAGCGGCGAATCATGAAGAAAAAGAGAGCCAGTAGTGCCAACGAGAAGATTAGAAACGGCCCCCATTTTGAAAAAAACGTCGGTCCTCCGGAATAGGAGAAGTCAACGCCTGCGGTTTTGAGAATGCCTTGGATCTGGGCCTCAGATCCTTCAAGCGGTTTCTTAACAACAAATTTTCGTGTTTCCGGAGCAGCGTCTGAGCCGTCCACGGTCATAGTGAGTGAGCCATTGATGCGTCGGTCATCGACGACGATGTCCTGCAAATTCGATATGCGAATTTGATTTTGGGTGGTGCCGCGATCGCGACTAAGCAAAAGCGTGATCTCGCTGAAATCGATATCACTAAGTTTTTGATTCAATTCGGCAGCTGAAATGTCATCGCTTTTAACCGAAAGTTCTGCCTTGGCCGAGTCGATTTTCTCGGCTCGTAAGGCAAGGAAGGTTTCAAATTCGTTGAATTTCACCTCGAAAGTCGACATGTTTCGGTAAAAAAATACACCCAGCAGGACGGTGCAAAGGATCAGAATCAGGATCAGAAAAAAGTTGACCCCTGATTTGGGTTCTGGCGATCTTTTCGAATTGTCGTTCTTATCCATAATCAACTAACTAGATGCTATTGAGCGATTAATTTTTGATGTTATCGAATTTGTCAGCAATCAGAGCTGGCGAACTAAATAACGTCTGCAAGCCTCAGATCGGCCTTTGGAATGTGGATGGACGTATTTTCACCGACGTTTGTCCAATGATTCCACGCTTAACCCATACTATACCTTACGCACCCTGACATCTTTTTAGATTCAGCTATGCACGTTTTTTGTTGCTAATCGTAGCACATGCGGAGCAACGAAACGTTGCGATTGGACCGGTGAAAACGAAATTTTGCCGAGGAACCAGCAGTAACGGATGATCTTGGTAAAAAGAGTCGTATGATTGTACAAACCCCGGTTTTAACGATCAAACGGCAATGCGGTTGTCCGTTTGCCCGATAAGG
Organism: uncultured Pirellulaceae bacterium; assembly: GCA_905480545.1. Taxonomy (GTDB): domain Bacteria; phylum Planctomycetota; class Planctomycetia; order Pirellulales; family Pirellulaceae; genus JABAAE01. The sequence goes on along the minus strand of CAJQQR010000238.1, from coordinate 3,329 downwards.
CGACATAATAGTCCAGTCCTCAATCGATTCCTTAACCACAGTCCGAATGCCTTCTTCGCAAAATATCGCCATTCTCGGATCAACGGGAAGCATCGGCACCAATGCTATTGAAGTGGTAAGTCAGCTCGAAAACGCAAAGATTTTCGCACTGTCGGCAAACTCCAGACTTTCGTTACTTTGTGAACAGGCTGCAAAGCACCATCCGGAGATATTGATCGCAGCTAGTCCTGAGCATGCGGCCCCATTTTGTTTTCCCGATTTGCCGAACAGCCAGCTTTGGATCGGTGAAGATAAGCTTGTTGAGATTGCGGCTCACCCAGACGTAGACGTTGTTTTGGCGGCAATTGTTGGGTCTGCCGGATTGCGAAGCACTTGGTCAGCGTTGGAATCGGGAAAGACGGTCGCGTTAGCCAACAAAGAAACGCTGGTCATGGCCGGCCCGTTGGCCATGGATTTGGCGCGAGAACGAAATGCCAGGGTGCTACCTGTCGACAGTGAGCATAGTGCGATTTTTCAGGCAATAAACGGCGAAAAAGCAGAGAACATCAAACGCGTGATCCTTACGGCGAGCGGCGGTCCATTTCGCAACTCTTCGATATCGGAAATTCGAAACGCGACGGTGAAAACGGCATTGAATCATCCGACATGGAAGATGGGGCCAAAAATCACGATCGATTCGGCAACCATGATGAATAAGTCTTTGGAGCTTATCGAAGCCCGATGGCTTTTCGATCTTCCGGCGGAAAAAATTGACGTGGTGATTCACCCTCAATCTATTGTGCATTCTCTGGTAGAATTTGTGGACGGGAGCATCATGGCCCAATTGAGCCCCCCCGATATGAAGTTGCCAATTCAATACGCTTTGACCTATCCAGATCGCTCAGCCGGGCCAACAGAGAAACTTGATTTCAACGAAGCTTTTCGCCTTGACTTTCAGCCGCCTGATTTTGAAAAATTTCCCGCGTTGCTGTTAGGAAAAGAAGTCGCGGAAAAAGGTGGAACAACCGGAGCGGTTCTTAATGCCGCCAATGAAGGGGCGGTCGCGGCGTTCCTTGACGAAAAAATTGGATTTCTCGACATTACAAAAGCTTGCCGGGAAATTTTAAATCATCATGATTTTGATCCGAATCCATCACTCGACGATTTGATTGCGTTGGATGCATGGGCTCGGAAGGAGATAATACAGTGGATTGCAGCTTGATTGCCGCAGGTTTTTCTTGGTTTGAACTTTCGTCCTGGATTGGCATCTTTTGGATGGGAGTCGGGCTGGGATTCATTATTTTTGTCCATGAGCTTGGGCACTTTCTCGCCGCAAAGTCATGTGGCGTCAAAGTCGAGGCATTTTACGTTGGATTCAATATCCCGTTTCCAAAGCTTTTCGGCGTGACCATCATTCCGCAGCATCTGTGCAAGTTCACGATTGGCGAGACGGTCTACGGGATCGGAAATTTGCCGCTGGGCGGCTACGTCAAAATGTTGGGACAAGAGGACGCTCCGCCACGCGCTGACGAAGAAACAGATTCCGATGTAGATGATTCTGAGGCGTCCAGTGAAGAACCGGAAAACTCGAGTAATGAACAGGAAATCGATCCGCGAGACTATCGCGCTAAAAGTGTTTTGCAGCGGTTTTGGATCATTTCTGCGGGCGTCATTATGAACCTGCTTACCGCGCCGATTTTTGCAATGTTCGCGTTTTGGTATGGTGTGCCGGAAGTGCCTGCACGGATCGGTTCTGTTTTGCCTAACGGACCTGCTTATAAAGCTGACTTCAGGCCCGGTGACCAAATTGTTCAATTAGGTGAAGTTGAACCGAAATCTGCATTGACCTTTTCAGATTTTGCCGAATACAACGCGTTAGTCGGGGCGTCTTCCAAGTCTGTTATGTATATCCAGCGTGATTCGGAGAATGAACGCATTCGAAAAGAGGTTCAACCTTCCGAAGACGTAATCAAGCTGAAGTATCGAACGATTGCAGCGGTTGGTGTCAGTCCTGATGTTTCCACTCGACTGGCAAAAGAGGAAGCTGTCGTTCCGAATTCTGCGGCGTCGATGGCCAGTCCTGCATTTGTGAATGGTGACGTGATCACGAAAGTCAACGGCCGGCCTGTCAAATATGGAACGCAAATGCGACAGTTGATTGCATTTGAGAGTGACCGCGAAGTAAAGATTGAAGTCGCTCGTTTAGGCAAAGGCAAAATAAAGGAGCTCGATCAAGCAGAGCGAATCGTCCTGACCGTACCGCGAAAGAAACGAAAGACCATCGGCATCGAGATGGCTTTTTCGTCGATTGTAGCGATTCAAGAAAATTCACCTGCCGCAGAGGCTGGAATCGCTGAAGGGGAAAAGTTGCTTGAACTTAATGGCAAACCCATTGGCGATCCGCTTACGCTCAGTTTTCGCTTGCGGGAATTCGTTCGTAGCCAATCGCCTGTAACACTAAAACTTGTCAACTCAGATGGTGAAGAAAAAACCGTCAGCCTGACTCCCCGAATGCCGTATTTTCCTAATCCGAATTATGCACCCATTTCCATTGATGAATTTGGCTTTGCGATTAGGGTTACCAATGAGATTGCTAATGTGCTTGACGGTAGTCCTGCTGCGGAAGCAGGTGTCATGGCGGGCGACAAAATTATCGAGGCCGAATTTGTTGCCGAGAACAAAAAGGAAGAAGCGGAAATTGGCGGCTTTCCTGATAAGCCGTTCCTGTTTGAAGACGAGTCGAACCCGGACATGAAACTTGCATGGCCGTTGGTTGAAATGAGTTTGCAAAATCGTCTTCCTACGACCAAGCTCAAATTGAAGCTTTTCCGTAAGGGTGAGTCTGAACCGATCACCGTGAATCTGAACTGGAGCGAATCAGATACATTGTTTGCTGACGCAAGAGGAATTCGTTTGAATCCTGATCAAGTCATGGTGCAGAACGATTCTCTAGGCGATTCATTCGGAATGGGCATGAAGAAAGTCAGAAAAGATGCCGGGCGAATTTATACCTTCCTTGGATCACTGCTTTCAGGGAGTGTTTCCGTCACGGCAATGGGCGGCCCCATCACAATTGGCAAAGTTGCGGTCAATTTTGCGATGACGGGCCCTGGGGTGTTCCTGGCTTTTCTCGCCTTTATCAGCGTGAATCTCGCGATTGTGAACTTTCTGCCGATTCCAGCTTTGGATGGCGGTCATGCAGCTCTGTTGATTTGGGAGGGTGTGACCGGTCGACCACCGAGCGACAACGTGATGAACTTGATTCAGATCATAGGCCTCGTCCTGTTGTTATCCTTGATGCTGTTTGTGGTTGGTTTAGATGTATTAGATAGTTTCTTTTAATCGATTCC
>CAJQQR010000237.1 GCA_905480545.1 uncultured Pirellulaceae bacterium | reverse complement strand
AGAATTCCAACTTGGTATCACCGATGAACGGAAATTCAAAAATGCAGGATCGGCGAAAGTGGCTGAGCATGAATCTTTCGTATCTGCCTCTTTTCGCAACGCCATTTTCTCCGCTGGGTTTGGCGACGGTTCCGTTTTCATCGTCGATCGGAAGTGCGGCTCAACCTGCGTTGTCGAAAGACGAACCGCCGCAAAAATTGCTTGACGCGCGAAAGAAGGGGTTGGATTGGATCGCAACGAACCAAAGCCGTCTTGGACATTGGTCAGCTGAAGGAACCTACTATGCGGCCATGACCGCACTCGCCGGATTAGCGTTGACGTGCTCAGGTTCGACGATCACTCAAGGGCCGTATTCGAAAAACATCTCTAATGCCACCGATTTTCTCCTTTCTAAAGTCCGCACAAACGGATTAATTGGGGATCCCGAAACCGACGATCGCTACACGTACGGTCACGGGTTCGCCATGCTGTTTCTTTCTCAAGTTCTTGGTGAAGAAGAGGATCAATCGAGGCGACAAGAGATTATCGATTCACTGAAATCCGCTGTAAAGTTTTCGGTCAACGCGCAGACCAAGGCCGGCGGTTGGGGCTACGTGAGCGCAAAGGAAGGTTCCGATTTCGATGAAGGTTCCACAACGATTACGCAGGTGCAGGGTCTTAGGGGATGTCGAAATTGCGGGATCAAGGTTCCCAAAAGTTGTATCGATAGGGCGATTCAATACATCTACAAATGCAAAAACAAGGACGGCGGCATCTCTTATAGCTCAGAAGAATCTCAAAAAGGCCAATCCCGCCCCGCGATCACCGCAGCGTCGCTGGCCTCACTTTACAACGCTGGTGAGTACGAAAGTGAGCACGTCCCGGAGATGTGGAAGTATTGTAAACGAAATCTCCATTCCCTTTCCGATGAGCAGGGTTGGGGGCATTGGCACTATACGTATCTTTATTACGCTCAAGTTGTTTATCGACAGAAGAAGGAGGTTTGGGAGCCGTTTCGAGATCGCTTGTACAAACGGATCATCGATGCGCAAAACAACGACGGATCATGGACGGGCGAGGTCGCATCGGCGTACGTCACCAGCTGTTCCCTTATCATGTTGCAACTGGATCTGGCGTATCTTCCAATCTTTCAACGTTAATGCTCGTGTCATTTGATTGTTGATCGAGCCAATTCCAAGCAGATTAAAACGATAATTTTCAGGGCTGCGAAGTTCAAACATTCAAACTGTTTTTCGCATCTGCGGCATCGTTCCGTGGTCGGTTTTCGTGAACCACAACATAAACACCGTTGAATCGTTACTTCTTAAAGAGTCGAAATAAATGAACGCTAAACTGCTTGGGACCATTCTGGCTTTATCAACGCTGGTTTCCGGTGCAAAGTCCGCGGACATTGCCAAGCCAAACATCATTCTGATTTTTTGTGATGACCTGGGTTATGGTGATCTTGGTTGTTACGGCTCAACAAAAAACCGAACACCCAACATTGATCAACTCGCCAAAGACGGATTAAGGTTCACGAACTTTTATTCATCGAGTCCTGTGTGCACACCGTCAAGGGCGAGTTTGTTGACGGGCTGCTACCCGAGGCGGATAGGAATGCACGAAGACTCTACCGGCCATTGGGTTTTGATTCCACAGAGTCGCCGAGGCTTGAACCCAAACGAGTTGACCATTGCCGAGGCGCTCAAATCGCAAGGATACAAGACGGCGTGTGTTGGAAAGTGGCATCTCGGCGATCAACCGGAGCACCTGCCCACGCAGCACGGATTTGATTATTATTTCGGGATTCCTTACTCGAACGACATGCAATCGAAAGGTCGCGGTGATCCGCCACTTCCACTTGTTCAACAAGAAACGGTGATTGAGGCCCCAGCCAATCAGGCGACGATAACTAGCCGTTACACAGAAGAGGTCGTAAGCTTCATCGAAAAAAATCAAGCGAGCCCATTCTTTGTGTACCTTCCTCACACATTTCCACATGTGCCAATCTTCGCATCACCAGACTTTTTAGGGAAAAGCAAGAATGGTCGGTATGGTGATTCCGTTGAAGAAATCGATTGGTCCACGGGGCAGATTCTCAAGTGCTTGAATCGATTAAAGATTGCTGACAACACGCTGGTTATTTTTACGTCAGATAACGGGTCCAATGGACGAAATGGCGGATCAAATGCGCCTCTGTCTGGTGCGAAAGGATCGACCATGGAAGGTGGAATGCGAGTTCCGATGATTGCACGTTGGTCTGGACGGGTTCCAGCGAACAAAATGTGCGACGAACTCTCGACCACGATGGATTTTCTACCAACGCTTAGTGCTATTGCAGGAGCTCTGCTTCCAGAAAAAAAGATCGACGGGTTTGATATTTCGAAAATGCTCTACGGTGAAAAACATGCTAAATCGCGATATGAATCGTTTTGCTATTTTCGACGTCGGCAATTGCAAGCGATTCGCGCTGGTGACTGGAAGTACCATTTACCGTTAGCGGAAACGCATCCCAATTGGAATTCCTCCCAACGGGTTGGTCCCGGGCGAACGGCTAAATTGTTTGATTTAAAAAACGATCCAGCTGAAAAACACAATGTTGCGAAATCCAACTCCGAAGTCATAAAGCGGATGGAAGCCTTGGCCGTAAATGCGATCTACACGCTGGGAAACGACAACATTCAAGGAAGTGAGCAACGCGATGCACTTACATTGGAATCGTCAAAGCCCATGTTGTTGAAGAAGTAGTGTTGAACTTGTTTCGCGATTGGTCTTTCTTACAGAGAGTCGGTTCAACAGCCCAATCCGCTGTCAAGAATCGAACCGACGACTCAGATGGAATTCGGGCTGAGCTTATCGAATTGGTCAAACGTAAAAGAAGGACGCATAAAAGTTGCTGCAAAAAATTCTGATTCTTGAAGGTTTTTCAGCATTGCAAAGTCTGTTCGGTATTGAATTTGTGGCGAAGCAGTCGTTGAGAACGTTTTTTCCTTCTAAATGGCTTGCAAACGTCCGGGAATTCTTTGCCTTTTGTGTTGGACGACAAAGATTCCGGGCAAATAAATCGGGCTCGACAGGTATCGCGAGAATCTTTAACCTTTGCGACAAAACGTGTCGAATTATTGCCAAATCGCGAGGGGATCATGTACCGCCGAACGCTCTTAAGTACTTCCATAACCGCAGGTATTGTTGGTGCCTTCTTTGTGATTCGACCCTTTCAACCGACCGTACAAGGGCAGGACATGCGAATCGAAACTGAGGTTTACTCTGGCAATGCGAGACAACCGGTTTTTGAAAATATTACCCTGTTTTCTGATACTTCTGTTTACGATTTTTCCAGGACAGGTCCTGAAAAAATAACGGTCTATGATCGCAGAACCGGCCGTTTTGTGCTTCTGAATGTGGCGTCCAGAACGAAGGTCATCTTGGAGCAGAATACGGTTGATGAATATGTTGAAATTCTGAAAAAGCGTGAATCGCTAACCAAAAAGGAACCGTTTCTTTTTAATCCGAAGTTCGATGAAACGTACAACGAAGCGACAAAGCAAATCACACTTTCCAGCGACCAGATGACGTACAAGATTAAGGGGACACCATCGAAGAGTAAGGAATCGTTTGACGCCTATATCGACTTCGCAAATGGATATTCAAAGTTGAGTGCCACCGATCCGCGGCAAATGCCTCCGTTTGCCCGTTTGGAAGTGAACAAAGCGATCTCGAATCGTGAGATTATTCCGCAAGAAGTTGAAAGAGTCTATAAGCCATCCAATGGCGTGTTTGGTAGTGCGATCAAAGCCAAGACTAAGCATTTCGTCGTCTGGACTCTGTCCAGAAAAGATCGGCAACGAATCGACCAAGCTCTTGACTACGTAACTGAATTCAAAGAAGTCAGCTTGCCTGAGTACTACGGGATTGCAAAATCCCAATCACCGACATTGGCAAGATGATCGTTTGTACATTTAGACAATATGGCAATCCAAATCGTGAGGATTTGCGTAGAAAGTGACACCACATGGGAAGATCCGGCTGCTCGGATTTATGAATCCCATGCCGGCAAGTTCCGTAACCCGGTCATGATATCGCTTGTGGTTTAAGGCAAGCCGTTGAGTCGCCTGATTCCCCACTCGGATGCGAGGCAAGTGATCGCTATCCAGAAGAAAAGCATGTGATGCCAAAGCGGAAAGATTGCCGTTTCTTCCCGGGGTAGCTTTTTGTTGGGCAATTGCTTAACGAATTCATCTACCCCATCGTTTTTAATGACTTCGCCGCCCGTTTTTTGGGCCAGTTCGGTTAACCATTTTCGATTCGGCTCCAGGCTTTGGAGTTCTTCGTTTGACGAAGCGCACACCCAGCCAGCTTGTCTGGTTTCGATGATCGTTCCGTCCGGATTTTTTGCGACAACGGTTGCTACATAATTGCCATCCACCAACGAAGGAAAGTTTGCATCATGCTTTCCTGCTTCGTTAGAGTTTTGTTGCGCCTGTGTTTTGTATGTTTTTCCCTTGGGATCAGTGACCGTGATTTCCAACTCTGCATTATCCAGGGGCAAGAACTCCTCGTTCCGAACGTTAATCGAAATTTGGTAGTCTGAGAGGATGTCCTTGGCGCGGGTCACGTTCACCTCAACCCGTCGCGGGACGTCGGCAACCAACCATCGAATCGTCTGCCGCCATGCACTTTCCAAATCGTTTTTATCGTCTTCTTTTCGATTCAAACCCCATCGCCAGAAATCACCCACAAGAAGGGCGCCGCTTCGCCCCTTTCCGTAGTTTTGAGTCACCAGAGCCGTATAGTTCTCGCCGGCTGGGTTCCCAACAAATGCTAACTCATCCGCTCCTGGTTTGATCCCCGAAACACGGTTCAAGCTGGCGAAATTTGGCATCTTCAAGATTCGATCTGCTTCTTCGTTTTCCGTTGCTCTGAGACGAACCCACGGTTGCAATTGTCCCGTTCGTGAGAGCCGAAAACGAAAAATTTCTTTTCGAATTGAACGTCCAACCCCACCATCCGAGGAAAACGGGTCTTCAATGGACGGCGTTTCATTAACAATGTTTTTATTCGCAGTCGAAACGTAAACAGGCAATAGATCGGCGATAGGTGTTCGACTGTAATTTCCTTCGGAGAAGCTTTCTTGACCTCCCAGCATAAGAAATCCACCGCCCCGCTCACCAACAAAACGCTTGATCAACGACATTTGCTCGAACGTAAAGTACTTGGATTCGACATCATCGCAAATGACTGCATCGTATTTGAACAGCTCCTCGGCAGACTTGGGAAAACCGCCACGTAGTTCGTTTTCGTCGATTGTACCCAGTCTCAATAACACGGGTTCGAAGTATTGTTCTGCGTCGTCTTCGTCCTTGTCAAAGCCTTTAAAAAACTCGCTGGTCGTCGAGGCTCCTTTTCGTCGGAAATCAAATTTTGGCTTTTCTTTCGCGATTCGAATTAATCCGACTAAATTGACTTCATTGTCGTCTTCGACGGCGCGATTGAGAAACTTGAATTCCCAGTTTGGGCGTCCTGAAACGTACAGTACACGGTAGGGACCGCCGCCACGATCGACAACAACATTTTGTGAGTTGTTGCTCAACGTTCCTTCGATTGTCGGCGCTCCGTTGGTTGCATTCTCCAGGTCTTCTGCATAAGTAGCGGCGACAGTGTAGAAATGCACGCCGACCTCAGTCGGTTTTGTCTTGAATATGACTTTGGCGTTGCCATCGACGTCAATAATTTGTTCGTCCACAACAGCGCCTGATTCATCAATCAACTCAGCAATGACTTTCTTTGTTTCCGAATTGCGGCTGACAAGATTGGCTGTGATTGAAATGGGAGCTGCTTCAAAGTTGGTTTGGCTGACAGAGACCTTCTCCACCTCAAGGTCGGTGATTACATCGTCACTTCCTTGAACAACGGGATAAATGGGAGGCAGTTTGGTTTCATCGAATTCAAGGCTTTGAAAGTCGGTTGCATTGCCGTCAGTAAAAAACAAAACGCCAGCAACCGGACGATTACTCAACCGATTTCCAATCGTGGTCAAAGCTGTCTTAAGCCGCGATTCAGAATCGGAAAACGTAACAGCGCTACTTTTGTCGACAGAAGAATCGTCATCGTTTATTTGGTCAAAACGAAATTCATCGACACTTTCCAGTTTTTTCCCAATCCAATAGCGACGTGTATCAAAGTCTTGCGCCAAGCGGACTTGCCATTGGTTTCCGCTTTCCAACGTTTTTGAAAGTATATCGCCGCGCGTCAGTTTTTCACCGTTGTTTTTTATGTTCAAACTTTGCGAGCGATCTGCGATGACAACAAAGACATTTTCACCGGGAGTTGGTCGAGTACCCGTTAGCAAGGGTTCTAAAAGACAAAAAGCGAGAATTGCAAAACCCGCCAATTTGAGAAAAAAGCAAAAGAAACGGGTAAACGAATTGGTTTGTTTCTGCTTCCAATATGCGTAGCCCAAAAACGCTGCGAATACCAATCCCGCAAGAAGGACTGGAATGAGAAGCTGCGGTTGGCCCAGGGCATACGATTTATCGGACACGTCTTTGGAAATCCCTATTGATTGGTCGCTCCGGCGTTCAAATTTCACCAAGCAACTGATCACCCATCATAAGGTTTCATTGACCATTTATCATCAACCCGCATGCAAGAATTCCGGGAATTTCAGTCGTGTATCGATGATTCGAAAGACGATTTCTTTAGCGTTTTCACCCTATTGAAAATAGTTTTTCTAAGAGTCTGCTGTCGCGGGATGAAGTGTTAAATACTGATGGGGCCGCTGTTTATTTTTGTTGGCGCAAATCAAATCGGGGAGCGTTGCTATCGCTTTGACTGGGGTTTTGCTCGCCGCCGTTCATCGTTACGAATGGAACAGGTTGATCTATGGTCGAATTTCCATACCGTGCGGAAGGCCCCAAATCGCTACCCTGCACTTCTTGGTAGCCCAACAAACTGCCTTCGGATTTTCGCAATTCGGCGATTGCCACCATAAACTTTCGTGACGCGTCGGAATATTGGATTTCGACTTCTGTGATACGGTCCTGGGCATCGAGCAATTGCTCCAGCAAAATTGTCGGGCTTGAAAAATCCGGGTTTTCCAGGAATGCAAAGTTCTCCCAGCGACGTTGAATAAAGGATTGATCCTTTCGTGCAGCGATAATGCTGATCTTTGCCTGCCGAACGGCTTCTGCCGCCATTTTCAGTTCACGGAAAGCAATTTCAACCTCGGCGGTTACTCGGCCAAAGACATCATCTAGCTCTGAGGAGAGCTTATTGATTTCAGCTTCGACCCGATGTTTCCTCGCGATTGCAGCTCGATTGTGTAGCGGGTACTCGAACACGAATCCAGCTGAGTAACCGGGAGTTGACGCCGTTAGCTGCCTTTGCAAGGCCGATTCGATTCCTGTGTCACCATTTAGCGCGGCGGAATATACATTGAGCAGTAAACTCAATTGAGGAAGCAATTGGTTTTTAGCAACGTTATTTTGGATGCCGGCTGCTTTTAAGCGCTGAACAGCTTCCTGTATTTCCGGACGGTTGTCATATGCAACTGTTACAACAAACGGCAGATCCGGATAAAGTCTTTCGTCGATGACTGGATTTTCGCGAGGTTCCAACGTTGGTTGATTGAGGACACCGAGGCGTCCAAGCGTTGCATCGCGTGTGATTTCCCGGATCAGCGTTTCGGCATTTCTGATGTCGGTAAAGGATCGGACCAAATCGAGCTTTCGAGCAGCAATCGCGGCTTCGGCGCGAATGATCTGGCTGCGTCGAGTGTCAAACGATTGACGTCCTTTCAGTCGGCGCAGCAACTTTTCTGCAGACTCGTAGTTTTTTTTGTGAAGCACGTAAGATGATTTTTGGAAATGCAATTCCCAATACGCCCTAATCGCCATCAGGATCTCATCCTGCAAGCCTTTGGCGTAATGATTCCAGGCAACTTTGTGATCAATTTGTGCAAGTAAAATCCGGCTCGTTCCGACGACGCGTCCAGCACCGCTGAGGACGGGTTGGTTTATATTCAGTTCGAGTCGTGCAGTCCCTTGATCTTGCGGTTGAAAAAAATCCGAGTTGCTGTTCTTGAACCCAATCGATTGCGAGAAATCGAATTCAGCTCCGCTGCGATTTTTTCTTCTGAATCCAGCTCGAGCATCTACGATGTGTTCTTTGAGGAAGGGGGAGCTATTGGTTGTCAATATATTTCCAACCGGTTCGTTTGTATCATCCCAACGAGATTCTAAAAACGAAACAGGATCAAACTTCGCTGATTCTTGATCAATAAAGGTCGAAGCGATTATTGGCTCCTGACTGATCGCCCGAATTTCGGGCGAATTTTGCAACATCGAAAGGACGACCTGATCGACGCTGATTCCAATGCCATGCTTAGAACTATGGTTCACCTGCGGAAGCCACCACGCATCAAATGGTGAGTCTTCTCTTGGCATCCGGAGGGATTCGTTAGTTTCCTGAACCGCTTGTGAAATTGTTAATTCTCTATCATTTCTGACTTCCTGAATTTCATCTGATGGAAGGTCTTGGAATTGACTAATGCGACTGGATCGCGAAGCACTCAACGTCGGAGATTCTGGTTGCGGTGTTGGGGGATTCTGGTTTGGTGGATCGTATCGCTGACTGAATCCTGTATTTAATTGTGTTTTCGACGGAGGAAAACCCTTCCGTGATCGAGTCATTGACGTTTTCGAAATCGTCGCCGGATTTACCTGGAAGTATTCGGTGAGATCCATGGTATTAAATGAACTATGAATCTGAACGGGAAGCATCCGCTTGGCTGCGATTGGCGCAATTGGATCCTCTGACTGAGCAAAGACGAATGTTTTGGCGTCACATAGGATTGCCAAGAATATCATTGGCAGGGCGCAGAACAGCATGCTGTTAGTTTGTATCCATCGCATTCTTTGATCAGGTGGAATCAAATTACGTCCCTGTTGGCAGGTTAAGTAACAACGTCGCCTTCATCGTTAACGGCTTTTTCAGAGCACAAATTAATGTTCTGGCGATGTTTCGTGATCCAATTCGAAAAAGAGGACGAAAGATTGCAACTATTACGACTTTTGGGATTTACTCGCTCGATTGACGCAATCGAGCGCGGGTACCTTTGTCCGCAAAATCATTCCGAAAAATTCGACCGGTTATTGCGGTCGCTCTGAATGATTGGATATTGATTGCGAAGAGAACGACGTTCAACGCTGCGAAAAAGATTTGATTTCGTTTAAGCTGCAGCGGGTTTTACATCCAAATTCTTGATCCCCAAAGTGAATTTTGCCGCACTAATCCAGATTCAAAACGGGGCTGTGGGCGGATTTGACCTCAGTTTGCTACGTGTACTCTGTGCAAAAGGATAAGCATTTGAGAACCAACTTTTGGCTGAAACTCTCTTTTGGACTAGAATGTAAGTTGAATTATCGCTCGGTCATCGACGGTCAAAAATCGAATTTGTCCGCTTTCTTTATTTGCAAAAACCAACGCTATGACGCACTTGAAATTTTCATTAATTCCCCTGACGATTTTTGGATGTTTGATCACGTTCTTTGCACGTGTCGATTCAATCGCTCTTGGGCAAATTGACGATGATCCGTTTGGGGCTCCCGTGCAACCGGCGACGCAGGAACCTGCAGCAAAAAAAACTCCGTCTGATGCACCACCAAAATCCGAGGAGGGGAATTCACCCAACATTGAAATTCCAGCAGAGGAGTTGCCCGCAACTTTTATGCGGATGCATCTCAACGATGGGGACATTGTTAGCGGCGAATTGGCCAATAAGACGATCAGCATCGTGACGGATTTTGGAACGTTGGCGGTTCCAATTGCTAAGATCGTACGCTTTGAGCCCGGTTTGAATAGCTTCCCGCAAATCATCGCTAAGCTTGATTCGCTGGTCGAGCAGTTGGGGTCAACGAAGTATGACGAACGAGAAATCGCTCATAAAAAATTGATGCAATACGGGATCAAGATCAAGAACGAACTTGCACGATATGACGGAGAAACCAACGCTGAACGCAAGCGACATCTCGGTGAGATCAAGAAAGAAATCGAGGCAATGATTGAATCGATGGACGATGAAGATGACGAAGAGCAAGTTTGGGAACGCAACGACAAATTAGTCATGGCAAACTTCACTGCCGTTGGAAAAATACAGGAAACAGAATTCGAGCTCAATGGAAAATATGGACAGTTGAAAATTGCTTTACAAGACATCCGCAAAGGAACCCGGCCTGTCGGGAATCGTGAAGCGATCGAAAAAAGCGTTACTGTCAATAAAGATCACTTCGTGCAATTCAAATTCAAGTCGGCAGGTGTGACCGTTGAAAAAGGTGACTCGATCTCCGTTACCTCATCGGGTTCCTTGGCACTCACGCCTTGGGGCGGTAACGTTTCGTCTACTGCCGATGGCATGCCTCAATACGGAGTCATGCCCAACACGCCAGGAATTCCGTACGGTGCATTGGTAGCCAGAATTGGAAACAGCGGTAAGTACTTCCTCGTTGGGCAGAAGAAGAAATTCCGTGCGGATGCCAAGGGCAAATTGCAATTTGGGATCACAATGCGAGCCAGTTATGTCGGGAAAACCTATCAATTCCCCGGTGAGTACAAAGTCAAAATCAAAATTGAACCCGGCGAGTAAATTTATTTAGGTTTAATGTTTCGGCCTGTTTTTTTTGACTTCACCGGAACTTAAAACTTGGGCCATCCCGGTGCGATTGACGCCGTTCGATTTGGCGATTGTGGAACCGCTTGGTAGAAGTTTGGATTTTGCGACTGTAAACGTGCGACATGATTGCTTAGCTCGGGTTGAATTGGATTCAACTGCAATGACCGCTGGTAATCGATCAGTGCTTGCTGATAATCACCGGCCTGCTCGCGGAGCATTCCGATGGCGCGGAGTGCACGGTCATTTTCGAAATCGGCACTTAAGGCATCGCTAAGCAATTGTGTCGCTGTCTTTCGATCGCCGTGTTCGGCGTAAAGCCTTGCCAGTTCAATCTTTGGCTCGGCGGAACTGGGTTCAAAACTAGACCAGTTCTGAATCAAGGCGAATGCTTCCGGGGACCTTTTGTTTTCCGCCAGCAATACGGACAGACCGCGATTTGCTTCGATATGGGACGGATTAAGCCTTAACGCTTGCCGATAAGCGGTTTCAGCCTGCTGGATTTGATTTTTGTCCTTGCTTCTCTCGGACAGCTTATGCAAGGTTCGCCCAATGTTGTAATGCGCATCCGGATTGGCAGGATTCGCATTCAGTGCAAGGTGGAAACTATTGAGCGCTTGATTGTACTGTGCGCTCTCAAAACTTCTTTTGCCGTCCAGGTTTTGGCGGTTGGTTGCGAGATTACACCCCACAAGCAGTATCATGACAACGATCAGACTGAGCCGAATCACGTAATTACCCAAAATTTTAGCCAACTTTAATTAAAGTTTGGGTTAATTACTTTTTTTGTAAATTCGACACAAGCCCAACCGTGCTTTCGCATGGAATTCATGAACGGATTATTGCAACCATACCAATTCGTCATCTCGAAAAATTAGTGCCCAACCCGTAAATTTGCGCAAGAAAAAACCGGCTTGATAAAGCCGGTCCAAAGTTGCTAGCTAGTCGGTTTAGCGAAACTTACTCGTCATCTTCAAAATCACTGAGTGCCTCAGCTTCAAATTCTTCATCGAACTCATCAAACTGATCGAGTTCACTGGCAATCAAACCAGCGGTTCGAACGGGAGCTACCGCTTCATTGTTGGCAATTTCTTCTTCGTCCTCTTCATTAGGCAATTCGACCCGAAGGTAGCCCATTCCTCGAAGGACTTCCAGAATTTCGCTGCATGTCGGGAACATTCGGCCACTTCGTCGCTTGTATTCATCCATTTCCTGCATGAATTCGATTTCGTCGTTAGTATAATCCCGCTCACAAGTTGTCGGATCGATTAGGCGTCGACGCTGAACTTTACGACGCTCAGAACCCGCTGCTTCCGCTACTTCACGACGATCTTCGTTTTCGCGATTGCCGTTCTCATTTAAAGCGTTGAGTTTTTTTAGGTTGTCAAGGTTTTCTGTTGTTGATGCCACTTTTTTTCCCAAGTGTTGGAGATTAGAAGAATAGCGAAACTGCGGCGACATTTCCGAATGTCGGAATCATACACACTGAGAAGAGCTTGACTAGGAAAACCTGGTTACTAAAGCCGCATTTGAGAGGAAGCGGCGGAAAGCTTAACGGTCATAAGGCTTGTAACGACATCATTCCAAAGACGTTGGATGATGTTGAGAGATTCATTAAATTCTATGAGCGGCGAACAAGCAGCAAAGCGCCCTGTTTTACAAGAGGGAGAATGTAGTCATCTTCCTGAATGGTTTTCCATACCGTCTCCAAAGACTCCCCAACGCGCTCAAGATCATCAAGATCTGGTGTCGACGGAGTTCGCTGGAAAGCGCCTTGGAAATTCCCAAATGGGTCCTGAATCGGCGGGTTCAAGGCATTGTTTGTCCAGAAGTCACTCTGGCCCCTAGAGAGTGGGGGTTTGGGCGATCGGGATTTCGCTGGATTTACACTGTTGCTAGGAATAGGGGACAACTCGCGGATACCGTTGCCAAGTGCCGCCGATTCTCTGGTGGGCACAGCTGCCTGTTGTTGATCGGCATCAGTCGAGTTTTTCAAGCTTCCTTTATCTTGCGATTTCGTTGCGGAGTGGTCGCCTGCGCTTGAGTTTAATCGTTTTTTGTCGTTAGGCTGAGGGTACGAATCGGGTGAATTAATCAGGCCATTTTCGGCTTTGGCCACGTTGTTCGGACTCGAATTTTGCGGGAAAAAATAATCGCTAAATGGACCAAGAACAAGTAGCAAAGCGGCGGCAGAAGACATGACTGCGTATCCAAACCATTCTCGTTTTTTTTGGCGAATCGTTTTGGGGGGCGATTGGAGGATTGCCTGTGCCGGGGCTAATTGGCTGGTTCCGTTTTCCGGAGCCAGTTCGGCAATCGACGCATAGATCTCCAATTCCTCTTTACAGGGTGGGCAGGACGCAGCGTGCGCGGAGATACGAAGATCCGATTTCAGATCCAATCTGGAGTCCAGTAATTCGTTCAGAACGGTTTCAAATTCAGTGCACTTCATTTTTTAGCTCCAGGTCGCCTATTCGTTTTCAAGAGCCTTGCGTCGTTTCAGTTGGCTTACGACCTGTTTTCGAGCCCTGTGGACCCAAGTTTTGATCGTGCCGACCGGAACCATTAATTTTTCTGCAATTTCCTGATAGGAACATTGAGATTCATGGAACAACCGAAACGCCTGTTGATGCTTTGCGCTCAATTTGGTCACCGCACAACGGATTTCTTCGATTAAACCGGTTGCTGCATGAGATTTTGAGGCAACATCAACATTCTCACCTAGTTGTACCTCTTTTTGCTTGCTGCGTTTCAAAAGTTTTGTGCGACAGCGATTTCCGGCAATAGTGAACAGCCAAGGTTCAAAACTACGCTCAGAATCCCAACGATGTAGATTGTTGATAACTCGGATGAACGTTTCCTGAGTTGCGTCTTCAGCGTCCTCGCGTTGGCCAAGCATGCGATAACAAAGGCCGAAAACTCGGTCCTTAAATCGTTGGATCAGAATCGCCGTCGCGCCGGGGACCCCCTCGAGGCAATCAGAAACAATTTGCGTGGTTTTGTTTGGCATTGATGTCCAAATGCAGAAAAGGTGCTGACAACCAATGTTCCCATCACTACCGTTTTTCTTGGTATTTATTCCGACTGTTTTAAGTAGAATCTTGTTTTTTCTGAATCCCAGTTTCAGAAAACTTCAAGTCCGCCGAACTGGTCCTCACGTTGAAGTCAGGACCAACATCGAGTTCAACCACATCGAGTTCAACCACATCAAAATTTCTTCCAGCCTCCAAAGGGACTGAGCGGTAAATCTACCGCCGATTAAAGAATTTTCGAAGCATGTCAGTGGCCGCATCTTTCGAATCTGCCGTGTCATCTCTGGGGCGATCGGGTAATTTTCCCGGCTTCGCTTTTTTCTTTGATGTTTTCAGTTCGTCAGTCACTTCCGAATCCTCTTCCGCGGCGGGATCGGATGCATTCACGCTGTCATCTGCGACGATGTTATCAAGCACGACACGATCTGTTTCATCAATCCGAAATTGACGGGTCTCTAAAATGGTTTGACGAGCATTCTTTTCTGTTTCCGCCGCCTCCGACAGCCAGTCCGTGATACTATCCTCGTCCAGATTGGCATTGGCGGCAGCAGTTCGTTCCGCCGCTTCTTTGACGCTCGTCACCTTTGGCTTTTTACGAGCCGGCGAGCCATGATCAATCAAAATTTCAAATTGGAGCCGACCAACTCGCAGCAAATCACCAATTTGCAGCTTGACTTTTCCTTTGATCTGCTCGCCATTGAGGAATGTGCCATTGCGGCTGTCCAGATCGTTGATGAAAGCCTGCCCGTCTTCCAACAAAACCGCACAATGATGGCGGCTGATTAGATCGCTTTTCGGTCGAAGATTCACACCGTCTCCTCGTCCAATAATGAACTCGGGAACCTTTATTTCAAGTTCTCGCCCATCATTTTTTCCGCCGATTACTTTGAGTTTCAGTTGCATTGCCGTCCTCAGCAAAAATCCTTTGAAGAGAGGTTGAGTGCGGTTGTTGGGGCACTTAAAGGTAGTCGCTGTTATGCTTTTATAAATATTAGCAGAAAAGATAGGCAAAGTCAAAACCTTGTCATCGTCGTTGATTCCATTTTAAGGTGCTAAATTTCCCATTTTCGATCGCGATGCTCTGTTCTGACTCAAAAGCCGCCAAAGTGTCCGGTTGAAAGGAAATACCAGTTCTTTTTTCGAGGCGATCGGTCCAAAGATTAATCAGTGGCTCGGATTCAATGGATTCGCCAGAGAGTTCATTGACTCCCAATATTTGTGGCGCCGCCGGTGAGGTGTTTAAAATGAAGCTACCATGCTGAGAAATAGCTTGATGCCGCTTCCGTTGAGCGCTTCCGCAGACTTTGTTTCCTCGAAACAAAATGTCGTTGCTTGCCCTTCGCTGAAAGCAAAGGAACTTTGGCTCTAATTCCGCGACGGGCTCGGTGTTTAGTTCTGCGGAGATTCCAATCGCATCCAGCGATTCAATTAACGCGTCATGCATTAATTTGTAAATCGCGCAAGGGTTCTTTCCAAGCGGATGAGTGGTCGGGACCGTCAATGAATAAGTTAGCTCCTTATCATGCACGATTGCCCCTCCTCCCGAATTCCGGCGAACCAATACTGAATCCAGGCTTTCGGGATGTTGGAGTCGCTCCTCGTATTTTTGGAAATATCCCAAGGAAACGGTCGGCTCCTGCCAACGATAAAATCGAAGTGTCGGCACTCCCAGATCAGCAGCTGTAAGCATGAGAGCTTCGTCAACAGCCATGTTCCAGGTCCCACGCGAAGGAGTATCCAGGATCAGCCTACCGGTCATGGAACTTCCCTCATTCGGCAAAATCGTTTGGGCGCAAATTGGGTTCTCGGCGTTGTTTTGATCCATGGCGATTGCGGGGGCCCAGGAGTCTTTCGAAAGTCTTTTAAATGGTATGAGCAGGCGTTCACGATCGGCTTCGTTCAGCCCATCGCTAGGGCTGCCGTAACCGTCGGAAAATTAAAAAAGGAATGAATTCCATGAGCACAAAGGAATGGATTCCATGAGCACAAAGGGGGCTGGTGTGTCCCCCAATTTCGGAGGCCGAAATGCGAGACATCGAAATGCGAGACATCGAAATGCGAAACATCGAAATGCGAAACATCGATTGCTAAAATGTCCAGCAACGCTTGGTGTCCACACCTGCTTTAACCCTCTTGGCCGCACTGTTTCTGGTAGCTCGCAAAGTCTAACAGCTTGGCCAATGTTTCTTCATTTGTGATTTTGACTTTCATGATCCATCCGCCACCGTAAGGATCTTCATTCAATATCTCAAGTGAGTCAGGTAGCTCGGTGTTGACCGCCATGACTTCGCCATCTACCGGGCTGTAAAGCGAGCTTACCGCTTTCACCGATTCGACTTCACCAAATTCTTTTCCGCTTTCCACAACGGCGCCGATCTCAGGCAGTTCCATGAAAACCAAATCGGTCAGCTGCTCGACGGCAAATGCAGAAATACCGACGGTTGCAACTTTGCCATCATCTGTATCTTCGATACTAGCCCACTCGTGGGATTCAGCATAAAGGAATTGCTCTGGATTCATTTTTTACTTTCGTTTGTAGAAAGGAAGTTGTACGATTTTCGCCGGAATTTTTCGTCCGCGAACATCAATAAATAATTCCGTTCCGATTTTTGTAGCCGAGGGGTGAACGTATCCCATTGCAATAGGCGTTTGAAGAGTCGGCGAAAACGTACCACTTGTTATAATGCCGATTTTTTCATCATTGTGGTAGACCTCTGATTCTTCTCTTGCGGCGCGGCGACCATCCAGTGACAGTCCAACTCGAACCGCTGCAGCGTCGTCCGACATTGCGGCTACGATCGAATTTTTTCCGACGAAGTCCCGTTCTTTCAGGCTGATGGCAAATCGCAAATTCGTCTGGGCGGGATTGATCGATTCCGAAAGCTCGTGTCCGTAAAGAGGCATCGCGGCTTCCAACCTTAATGTATCTCGGGCTCCCAAGCCGGCCGCCGATACACCGTCATGAGTCATTAGATCGGTCCAAATTTTCTCCGCAGCGTCGGCTGTGACAACAATCTCGCATCCATCTTCTCCTGTGTAACCGGTTCGGCTAACGGTCAGGGGGACCGAGTCAAATTCGGCGTGGCACCCGGTAAAGTATTTTAACGAATTGACGTCGATGTTCAGATGTTGGTTTACAACACTAATCGCAGTGGGCCCCTGAATGGCAATCATTGCCGTTTCTGTGGTTGCATCATGGATGGTCACATCCAAGGAGGCCACGTTTGAATGAAGCCAATCCCAAAGCTTGCTGCGGTTACTCGCGTTGACGACCATTGTGAATTGATCTCCGCCATCGACGGTTCCCAACCGGTATACCAAAATGTCGTCTAAGATTCCGCCATCACTGTTGCAAACCAAAGAATATCGGATACCGCCGTGTGCCATGCCCGCAACTTTTCGAGTCGTCATTCGGTCGATGAATGACTCGACGTCCGATCCAGAAAAAACAAATCGCCCCATATGCGATACGTCGAAAAGGGTGGCTGAATTTCGCGTTGCCTGATGCTCGTCAATAATCGACTTGTATTGAATCGGCATTTGCCATCCCGCAAAATCGACCATACGACCGGCGTTGGCGACGTGCCAGGAATGAAGCGGCGTTTTCAAAAATGTTTCGCTCAATTTTCAATTCAGAAGAAAATATGAAATCCGTATTGTAATCGTCGAATCTTTTACGAATAGGCGGTTTGCGGTTTGGGCGTTCGGAAAAGCTGGTATAACCGTCGTCGGTTTGCTTTTCACGACCAAAATCAGGGATGTTTTTGACCGTCCATTTGCAATGCAAATAAAGCGATGAAATTCCGTTATTGTTTGCCTGGTTTTGAAACGGGATTTAACTCCGCAAAGCAGTAAAGCGAAGATGCCGTTCGTACAAAGATCTGGTCACCGCAAATGGCAGGAGTTGTCATGATTCGGCTATCCAGTTTGTTTTTTGCCAGAATTTTGCCTTTGCCGGAAACATCGATAACGAACATCGTTCCCTTCTCACCACCCAGAAACAATCGCTTACCAACTCGAACCGGTGAACCACTGAGGTCTTGCCCAATTCTAAGTTTCCAAAGTTCAGTACCATCAAGCTTTAGATAACAGGTCATGATTCCGCCATCTTGTGGCACCGCAATTTGTTCGCCGATCAAAATCGGGGATGGAACATAATTCTTGATTTTGTCTTTCCAGACTATTTCGGACGATGATGGGTTGATCGCAAAGAATTGGTGGTCTGGATAACCGCCGCCGGCAAAGACTAATGTTCCATCACTGATAACGGTATTCGCTGTGGTCGGTGCTGGGCCTTCGCTGGACCAAAGTTCGTCACCAGTCGCCGGATCGTAGCCAATGACTTGATCGATCCCGCTTATCACCAAGTGATCTTTTCCATTGAGGCTGAGCACAGCTGGAGTCGCATAGCTGGGTGCATTCTTTCTCGAAACTCGCCATACCAAATCGCCAGTAGGGCGATCGAATGCCGCAATAAAACCGGAACCTTGATTGTCTCCAGCGACAATGACAATTGATTTGTAAATGATCGGCGAAGTTCCATATCCATGCCGAGTTTGAAAGCTGCCGGCAGTTTTTTGCCAATTGATTTTTCCATCGATCGATACAGAGGAAACTTGGATTCCGTTGTCAATCATGAACGCCGTGAAGACCGAGTCTCCATCGCAAGCGGGCGTCGAAGAGGCCTGAGAGTTCTTTTGGTGTGACCGCATGAAAGAACCGGAGTGTAATTCTGTCTTCCAT
Organism: uncultured Pirellulaceae bacterium; assembly: GCA_905480545.1. Taxonomy (GTDB): domain Bacteria; phylum Planctomycetota; class Planctomycetia; order Pirellulales; family Pirellulaceae; genus JABAAE01. The sequence continues at coordinate 16,207 of CAJQQR010000237.1, read as the reverse complement.
AATTCGCTGCCCTCGCCTCTTGAAAAGCAGGCGAGGGACATTGATTTATTGTTTTCTGCCAACGCCAAAAAGACTTTGTCACCTACGACGATCGGAGAAGCATGCCCCTCACCGGGAATCGCCGTTTTCCATACCAAATTCTTGCTTTCGCCAAACTCAGTGGGTATCGATTGAGATTTGGAAACAAAATCGCCGGTCGGCCCGGCCCACCACGGCCAATCGGTTTCCCTCGCAGCGACAACAGGTTGTGTTCGAATTGCATCCGGGTCCGCATTGGTGATCGGATCGATTTTTCCCCCACCGCAGCCGAGTTGGATCAAAATAGTAAGGGTGCAAAACGCAAACTTGATGGATGATTTCATCGATTCTCAGCTCTTGATTTTGGACGCAAAACGTTCTCGAGCTTCATGGCTTTTTAGGCGAAAATCTCAAGACAGGGGCTTCCCTGATTGATCGTGGGTCGTTCGATGCGACCTTGATGGTCGTAGGTCAATTCCATGTTGTCCAGTCCCAGTGCATGCAAAAACGTTGCGTGCAAATCGTGAATATGCAGTCGATCCTCAACGGCATGTAAGCCGATTTCGTCGGTCGTACCAACAAGGTGACCGCCTTTTACTCCGCCGCCAGCCATAAACATCGTAAAGCCATTGGGATTGTGATCACGACCGTTTCCTTTTTCACTCATTGGTGTTCGCCCAAACTCTCCGCCCCATATGACAAGGGTTTCATCGAGCAGTCCACGACGTTTCAAGTCCTTGATCAATGCAGCCACCGGTTGATCAGACGAAAGGCAGTTTGTGCCATGGTTTTTCTCAATTCCACTGTGAGCATCCCATTTGCTTCCAGCTCCGTGGTAAAGCTGTACAAATCGAACGCCGCGTTCAACCAAACGTCTCGCCAATAGGCATTGCCTTCCGAAAGTTGCCGTCGCCTTTTTGTTCATGCCATAAAGCTCTTTGGTTTCCGCGGTCTCACTCGCCAGGTCCACGGCTTCGGGGGCTGTCGCCTGCATGCGATACGCAAGCTCATAACTCTTTATCCTCGCATCCAATTCAGATTGCTCACTTCGTGTCTGTTGGTGCTCCAAATTCATGCTTTTCAAATACCGAAGCTTTTTCAATTGCCGCTCAAGACTAATACCGCTGGGCAAATTCAGATTTCGGATCGGTTTGCTTCCCGGTAAAAACGGTGTTCCCTGAAATGCAGCCGGCATGAAACCAGCACTCCAATTCCGAGGCCCATTGATCACTTTTCCGACATTGTCTTCCATGACAACAAACGACGGCAGATCCGAGTTTTCCGTGCCCAGCCCATAACTGACCCATGAGCCCAGCGATGGGCGGCCGCCGATAATCTCGCAAGTATTCATTTGGCAAACACCATTGGAGTGATTTAAGCCATTGCCCCAGCAAGATCGCACAACGCACATATCGTCGACGCAATCTGCAATATGTGGCAACCAATCGCTGACCCACAGTCCGCTTTGGCCATGCTGTTTCCACCTCCGTTGATCCGGCATGATCGGAGCGTTGTATTCGCCCATCGGCGTGATCACCGGTGCAAAACTATCGGGCAACGGTTGCCCCGCCAGTTTTTTAAGAGCTGGTTTAGGATCAAAAGTATCCAGGTGGCTTGGACCACCCTCAAGGAAAACAAAAATCACGCTCTTGGCGGTCGGCTGGCGATGTGCCTGCCCGGATGTTGTGCCAGAGGAATCGGCAATCACCTGTTGCTGCATCATTCCTGCCAAGGCAACTCCGCCGAATCCTGCTCCACCTTTGATTAGCATTTCACGCCGAGTCAAATTGACATCATGATTGCGGCAAGGTTGAAACACATTTTTGAAGGTCGAGTTTTTTGAAGTGCTTGTTCGCATCTTTTTGTTGTTCAATCGTTGGAAGTGATTTTCGAGTTCGAAAAATGTTCACCTTTTGTGCTTACGCTTCCATGACGTTGAAACCGTTCGCGAGAGTCTGTTGGGGCCTAGTCGACGTATACAAATTCATTGGAGTTCAAAAGTACGTGGCAAAAATCAACCAACCCCTGCGTACCGGGCTGTTCCGCTAGAAACGCAACAGCCGATTTTATTTCGAGATCGGTTGGTTTGCGAGAATACGCCAGTTGATACGCAAGCTCGACTTTTTGCTGCACGGTTTTCGCTTGCGAAATTCGGTTCGCAAATTGAGCTGCGCGCTCCAACGTCCATGAGCCATTGATCATCAACAAGGACTGCGTCGGAGTCGTTGTGCGATTTCGCTGTGCGGTACTGTTGAAGTTGTCGGGCGCGTCAAAAACGTCCAGGAATGGATCCCGGCGATTGCGTATGACCTTCGTGTAGATCGTTCGTCTAACTGAGTTTTGATCAGAGCTAGGACCGCCCCGTTTGGCATCCAATTCCCCGCTGACCGTAAGCATCGCATCGCGGATTTGCTCTGCGTCTAACCTGCGAGTCATGTGACGAAAGGGGATCAGCGTTGGTTCAACATTGCTTGATGTAGTTTGGCGATAAGTTGCCGACGTTAAAATCAATCGATGCAAAGATTTGAATTTCCAACCGTTGTTGATAAACCTTCGCGTCAGCCAATCAAGTAACTTCGGGTCGGCCGGCGGTTGTCCAAGCATGCCAAAATCGCTGGAAGATTTTACAATGCCTGTTCCGAAGTGGTACTGCCAAACTCGATTGACGATCACTCTCGTCGTCAACGAATTGTCTTTTGCTGCAATCCACTTTGCTAACGCCAATCGCCGTCCTGTTGTCTTCTTGCGAAGATGGTTTGGAAGTGAGTTTGTCGTCGTTGAAACGGGAAAGTCGCCCTCATCAATAATGGACAAGATGCCGGGACGTATAGGGCCCGCTAACTCATCATCGGTAATCAATGTGACCGGGGCCACCGAGCCGGTATCTGTTACGGTAAGTACTTTTGGAAGAGGCTTCGGTTTGATCGAATCAAATTTGGCAAGCTCCAACCGAAGTTTCTCCCACCGATTTTTGGTTTCCCCATTAAGCTTTTTCGCGATTTCATCGCTCGTCAACGCTTTGACTTGTCGGAACGCAAGATCTGTAAGCTGCGTCTCGAATGAGTTTCGTTCGGAAGACGGCTTGTTCATCATTGGACGAATGTCCAATGGAAACTTCTGAATTTCTGGGTTCATTTTCTTTTGCTGAAAAGGCGATTCGATTTCATCGATTTCCATTCGAATTGCACTCGTCTTCTCCAGCCATTTGTTTTCTTTCGCTTCGAATTGTGCCCGTTGTTTGGCTGTTGCCAGGGGGATGTCATCTCGAGGAAGAAGCGGCGCAAAAAACGCTTTTAATCGAAAGTAATCCTTTTGCAGAATCGGATCAAACTTGTGGTCATGGCAACGCGCACAATTCATGCTCATCGCGAGAAATACGTCGCCCGTCACGTTGGTTACGTCGTTGAGAATCGTATCCCACTGAGTTCTAACGTCACGTTGGTTGTATTCGTAAATCCAATGACGCAAGAATCCGGTGGCTATCAAGTTTTCGGGATTGTTCGGATCCAGTTCGTCGCCGGCCAACTGCTGCAAGACGAATTGGTCATAGGGTTTGTCATCGTTAAATGCTTGAATCACGTAATCCCGATATCGCCAAGCATTAGGACGATAGTCATCCTGCTTGTAACCGTCGGACTCGGCGTACCGAACCAGGTCTAGCCAATGCCGTCCCCATTTTTCCCCATATCGAGAATCGGCAAGCAATCGATCCACAAGCTTTTGATAAGCATCGTCAGACTTGTCGTTCAGAAATTTGGCCTGTTCAGCCGGCGAGGGCGGGACGCCCAACATGTCAAAATAAACCCGTCGCGAAATCGCGATTTTGGAAGCCGGTTGTTCGAAGTCCTTTTTCTTCGATTTTAAGTTTGCTGCGACAAATCGATCGATATCATTGACGATTGATTTGTTGCTCGTGATTGGCGGGGCGTCGTTGGAGAGAGGTTGAAACGCCCAGTAGTTTTTCGCTTCGTTTGAGAATCCGGTTGAACCCGATTCGCGTTCCAGGTTTGCCGGCCAAGGTGCACCCTGCTTTACCCATTTTTTCAAGTCAGCGATTTCCGCGGCAGCCAGTCGCTTGCCAGGTGGCATTTGTCCCTGGTCTCTTTCGAGAACGTCGATGATCAAACTGTCACCAACTTCTCCAGGCACCAGCACCTCACCGGAATCACCACCTTCAAGCATCGCTTCCTTGGAATCAAGCCGCAGCCCATACTTTTGCTTTTTCAGGCCATGACATCCGAAGCAGTTCTTCGCCAGCACAGGACGAATCTTCGTTTCAAAGAAGTCAGCATGAGATTTCGAAATCGCCGAATCAAGTGCGTCATCCCCGCTGCAAGTCGCGCATCCGATGCCGAGAATAGCGAACGTTAAAAGTGTTTTCGGAAGAGTTTGATGAACAATGGCTTGGATCAGACGCATTTTTACCTCGGTAAGTACCAATCACTTAATGTACCTGACTAAACAGAACGATTCAACAAAAGCTCCATCTTGGGCGGTAACGATTAACAAGCAAATTGATGTCGATGATGTTGTTTTCGCCCTTTCTCTGCATCTTTTGAATTGAGTTTCGCAAACGACGGTGTCGCGCCCAAATACATTGGCAATCCATTCAAACGTCGTCGAAATTTTTCGAATGATTGCATCCCGCACAGCTGGCGTTCCCTCGCCGAAAAAGCGATCATTTCGACGTTATTCATACGAATAGCAAGTCTGAATCGGGCAATCGCAACAAAACGCCAAACGTGACAGAATGGCCTAATATCACAAGCTCTGCTTCGACTGACATTCCGAATCAAAGTAAGGGATTGCAATTTAACGGTGATCGATGGGTGGATTTCATGAAGTGCCGCAACGAAATCATACGCCTGCACAACACTGCCTCGCGCCTAAACGCCTTCGGGTAAACATTCTTGATGACCCCGATCAGCAATTCGTCAATCTAATTTGCTTTACGGGCTTTGCTCCTTATTTCATGGTGTGAAATTTCGACCACTTAATCACGAAATGTATCGTCGTCCGTTGAAATAGAACTTATCGTTTAATAACTCGGGGCATTTACCCTGCATCGCAAAATTCCCGTGGCAGAAATTTGGTTTTTGCGTCGCGTTTGAGGTCGGACGGGCCAATGCCGTAGCAGATGACGTCGAAGGGGCTGAAAGATCTACTTCGGAACTGGATAATCCCCATGAAGAAAATGACTTTCGTATTGTTGGCCAATGGGTGAACCCGGGGTTCCAAAAAAACGGGCAATCGTTAGCGACATGGATCGCGTCATTGCGTACGTGGACAAGGCTATGAAAGCTGGTGGAAGCTGTACTGCTTGGGTTTTCTGCGAAGGTCTTGAGGGTTTCAATTAGGGTGACCTGAAAACTGAATTCGAAACGCTTGTTGGCTGCGCCGCAAGTCATCGCCGTCACCAGGATCGTGAGTTGATTCAGTCATTGATCATAGGGAAAACTTCAGGGGCTAAGAGGATTTGCTGACGTCGTTTGGGCGGAATAAATCAAAAGTGATGTCGTATTGAATGGTGTTTTGCGTGTGCATCGTCGGGCTTGGCGAAGAAATGCATGGATTCTCGTGGTTTTGGGCTTCTTCCGTTTGTATTTCTGATAGCGCCGTCGCGGAATATGAAAGTTCAGCTTTGGGATTGTTTGCCGTCGGGGTTTTTGAAGGGGCTACTGAATGCAAAGACACTCTGAAATTTTCGCCAAGCATACTACGTAGCGATCGCGAACTTCTTTTGTAGACTAGCGCCTTGCCACTCCTTAGCATTCCGTTTTTGCGATGGGAATCGGTTGAGAGCATGCCAACCTGATCACAGGCAAATGGGTTGCTCTACGACTAAATTAAACGGCCAAAGCGAACTTCCGTTAGGGATGCATGTCATCACACATGTCAACAAAAGCTCGTTGACTAACAAATGATGACACATGCCCCGATAGCTCAGCTGGATAGAGCAACTGACTTCTAAAACGTCAACCTCTTTGGAAATGCTCGATTTTTTCGGCGATTTCGTAAACCCTTCGACACTGAATTTGAACGACATTGTTCGTTCTTACGGCCCTTCAGGGTGTACATTTTGGCATTTGGGGTGTACCCATTTTGTCAAAATCGAATTCAAAAAAACGTATCGCCGTAACCACAGCGATAGCCATTCAGGGAACGTGCCGGTCACATCATATGCCTGCAATTTTGGGCAGCATCCAAATCGAGCATTTCGACTTGTCCCGCTAAAGCGGGTGCAATTTTCCGCATCGCAGCGGAAAGAAAAATAGTGGGAATCGACATAAAAAACATTGTGGTTTTACGGGCATTTTGGTTCCCTGAAATGCCTCGCTGGTAAATCATTCAATTTCTTTTTGATTCGAACGTTTTTTTGATGACAATTCAATTGCTTGTTACGATAGGGTCTCGACGCGTTATTCGATAGCGGCCCGTCCCCCGCCTGAAACCCTTGATCCTTCATCAATGTCCGACAAAACCTCATTGGAATTTGGCTCGCGATTCAAAGAAATCCAAACTCGTTTGCTCGGATATATTTTCTCGCTAACGCGGGACTTGAATGACACGGACGACCTAGATTCACCGGCCGTTTTGGATCGGAAATGCCATTTGGCTTTTTCGGTCGTGGACCTCACATCTACTGAGGGAGGTGGGGCATGCGGCCCCCAATGCCCTGGCCGCCGAGATGATCGCCATGGAAGCAAAGAAGTGACGGTGGAAAAACATAGTCGTCTTTCGCTCCGCGAAAATGGCGTCTCAAAAACGAAAACAGAAATGCTCCTTTCTCGGAGCGAAAGGCTACTAAGCCATACTGACAAAAACACTGGTCAGGAGGTTTGATGAAACGTTTAATTACGAATGGCCTATTTGCAGCTTTTCTGCTCGCGTCGACGACGCAAGCTGCAGAGCCTTGTAAAAGCGTGGACGACTTCAACGGGCGCATTCAGCCCATGCTTAAAAAATATTGCTACGAGTGTCATGGGCGAAAAGAGACCGAAGGCATGGTCAAGCTGACCGAGATCTCCTCATGGAAAGATCTGGAGAAGAGTCCGCAACTGATCGAAAAGATGATCGAGGCTTTAGACAAAAATGAAATGCCACCTGAAGATGAGAAACAGCCTTCAGAAACTCAGCGACAGTCCTTGCTCATCCATTTGAATAGGTCATTGAATCGGTCATTAGTCAGTAACCAAAAGCTGATTCCCTTCAGAATGAGACGGATGAACCGCTTTGAATATGGAAACGCGGTACGGGACTTGTTTGATCTTGACTGTTGGGTTTATTCCATCGGTGATCGTATCATCAGAGACCACAATAATTACTTCCGGCCCGAGACGGGCAGGATGCCCGAGGTCGTAAGAGTCGGGAATCGAATCATGGGCTTGCAGCAAATGCTGGAGAATCGTTTGCTAGGGGTAATGGCTTTTCCCAAGGATCCCCCGGCAGAAAATGGGTTCAACAATCGCGGCGACCACCTGAGCATGTCTCCCGTGCTCATGAAATCCTTCCTAAAGCTCAGCCGGTCGGTGGTGAATGCAGAGAATTTCGAAAAGAACTGCCGAAGCTGGAACGATCTTTTTCAAGACCCAACCAAGACGCAGGCTGCAAAGGGATTCGGTACCATTACAGCAGATAGGTCCGTCGCAACGCGCAGCACCGGGTTAACGATCAGCGCGTGGATCCGCCCATCCAAAACAACCGACAAATGGCAAACTATTGTCCGTCGGGAGGATTCATGGCGCCGCCAGTTATTGGCAATCGGCAGGACCGGCGATACCTGGGGACTTTGGATGGGCGCTGGCATCGCCGGCCGTTACGTAGAATTCGGCGCTTCTGTGAACCCAAAGGCGATTGGCGACGGCAAGTGGCATCACGTTGCCGGCACGTTCGACGGAAGGCAAATGAATCTCTTTGTGGATGGAAAGGAGATCGGTAGCAAGGCGATCGAGGGGAAGCTCAACACTCAAAGCACACAACCGATGAAAATTGGCTCGTATGGCGGCGAACCTTTTCATGGAGATCTCAACAACATTCGTTTGTACCGATCCGGATTGAGCAAGATTCAGATTAGGAGTATTGCCGTAGGCGATCAGCAAGTCGCCGAGGATACGATGGTCGGCAGCTGGAAAAGGGAGAAGAATGTCCGTTTAAAACCGAAGCAGCCAGTCAATCAAATTGCGCATCATCGCATTGAAAAGTTTCTTCTCAAAGCCTTTAAGTCTCCCGCTGATCGGGCAACCTTGAATCTGTATACGAAGTATTTTGACAAGCAGTACGAAAAAGGCGGTGATTTTGCCCAGAGCATGAAAGACGTCGTAACGGCGGCTCTGGCTTCTCCGCGATTTATTTTTGTCCACAACGAGACAAGTAGGGCCGTGCCTAATCAAGCCTCCTTTAATCTGGCCACGCGTTTGTCCTTTTTTCTTTGGAGTTCGATCCCCGATGATGAACTGCTGGCCTTGGCTGGCGAGGGAAAGCTTCAAAGCACGGAGGTTTTGAAAGAGCAAGTGGATCGCATGCTCAACCATCGTCGCGTGAAAAACTTCTGCGACAGTTTTGCGCCCCAGTGGTTAAAGATCAACAATCTGGTTTCTGCATCACCTGATTTTAAGACCCATCGAGATTACTACTTCGGTGGCGACGACAAAATATCATACAAGCGAGGTATGCATATGATGTTGGAGCCGCTGCTGAATTTTGAAACTGTTTTCATCGAGAACAGGCCGATTTTAGATCTCGTGGATTCCGACTTTACTTACCGCAGTCACTTGTTAGCCGAATGGTATCAAGGCAGAGCCGCCACCTATCCAATCAATGTGAACCTACGCCACATTGATTTCACGCGAACGCAGCTGACGGACAGAAGATACGGCGGCGTGATCACCACAGGAGCTGTGATGGTGATGACCTCAGGTCCGTTTCGGTCATTACCGATTACGCGCGGGTCCTGGGTCTCTTCGGTCATCTTTAACGATCCTCCGGAGCCTCCGCCGGACAACGTGCCTGACTTAAAGGCGGACGACAAAACACTTGAAGAAGAGGGTTTGACGATCAGGCAAAAACTAAAACAGCACCGCAGTGATTCCCAATGTGCGGGCTGCCACCAAAAGATTGATCCCTTGGGATTTGCCTTGGAAAATTATGATCTGCTGGGTCGTTGGCGAGATCATTATCGAACCGGCTTAAAGGTGGATGCCAGTGGAAAGCTGTTTGGCAAGCATGACTTTAAGGATGTCGTTGGTTTCAAGGACGCCGTACTGACGGAAAAGGACGTGTTTGCCAAGGCGTTCATCAAGCATCTGCTATCTTATGGCTTGGGTCGCGAACTGACTTTGCCGGATCGAATTGCCGTAGATGAAATTGCGAAGGCGAGCGAAGAAGATGATTACAAAATGAGAACTGTCATCAAAAACATTGTGATTCACCCAATATTCACGCAGAGTAATGAAAAATGAAAAATCCCGACAGACGCAAATTTCTGTATGGAGCGGGTGGCAGCATGATGGCCCTTCCCTGGTTGGAGACGGTTGCAGCAGCGGGGGCAACCAACAAGCTGAAGGAGCCGTCTTTGCGCTTCGCGTCTTTCTATTCGCCGATGGGTTTTGTGAGAGATCACTTTTTCCCCAAGCAGGACAGTCAGGACTTTTTGTCGATGCCGACGTTAAGTCCACTAAAAAAAGTAGGCGACAAGGTCACGCTGATCACGGGGTTGTCGCGGGTCAATGTCAGAGGCGTCGATGTGCACAATCAATGCAGTTCATGCTACCTGTCTTCGGCCGACCCTCATGGTCCGCTCAAATCAGTTTACCCCATGGACAGGACCTTGGATCATTTGATTGCAGACAAGGTAAGCCATCGAACGCCGATTCGATCCTTGGAGCTGAACTGCAATACGTTCAAGGACCTCAAAGAATCGATTTACTTAGACAATATCTCCTGGTATGGGCCAGAGCATGTGGCGACGTCGATAAAGGATCCACGCCACGTCTATCAGATTCTTTTCAAAACCGGTAAATCGGACAAAGATATTACGGACCTGATTTTGCAGGATGCCTCCAATTTTAAGAAGAGTCTCAATCATCATGACAAAGACAAGCTGGACGAATACTTTACTTCGGTGAGAGAAGTCGAAAGGCAAATTGAGAAGCTCAACAGCTACTACAAAATCCACAAAAAAGCGGACGTTCAAGAACCGGACGAATCGCCCATGACGCGTGGGGAGTACATACGACTGATGGGGAGATTTCTAGTGCTGGCATTTCAGGGAGATCTCACGCATGTTGCCACGTTCATGCTCGCACCCGAAAGGTGGGGCACGCCGCAACTCTACCATGAATTGAATTTCACAAAATCACATCATGGACTCACTCATGCCCAAGGCCAGGACCGTGTGAAAAAGATGCTTGTTCAAGTCGATCGTTTCTATGTCGAGCTGTTTGCCGAAGTGCTCGAACAGCTCGATGCGATCAAGGAGGGGGAGGGTACGCTGTTGGATCACTCCATGATCACTTTGGGTTCTGGATTGGGAGATGGAGAACATCACACCATGAATGAGCTTCCTATTATCGTGGCAGGTTCCGCCAACGGCAGAATCAAGACGGGGTGCATTCTCCGATGCCCCGAAAATACGCCGTTGGCCAACCTGTGGCTTTCACAAGCTCAATTGATGGGTACCGACCTCAAGCGGTTCGCCGACAGCACAGGGCCATTGAAAGGCTTTCTCAAATAGACAGAAAGCAACGAAACCGTGGAAGCCAGTAAACTGATGAAAGCGGCGGTGAGTAAGAGAAAGTGAGAACGATATAATTAGCAACCAAGCCGATGTGAGGTGATGGTGTTATGATCGTAAACGTTGCGAGTCTGGATCGGTTCCCGGCTCAACGTAGATTTGAAATGTCGAATTTAGAGACAGAAGGTTATTCCGATGAAACGGCGAGATGTTTTGAAGTCCGCGGGTTGTGTTTTGATGTTGCCTGCTCTGGAAAGCTTTGGTCAAAAGGCCACGGGCGATGATGCTGGGAAAGCGAATCGTTTGTTTTGTATGAATATCGGAAACGGCATGTGTTCCGACAACTTCCCGACGTCGACAGGCAAGGACTATCAGAGCTCTTCTACATTCAAGCCGCTGGAACACTTAAAAGATGATTTCACTCTCTGTACGAATTTAAGGAACTACGGGAATCACGAAAGCACGATGTACGCTTTTGCTGAGTATGCGGACCACACAAATCCCCAGTTGATTAAAGACTCGGTTGACGAGGTCGCGGCGTCTCACATCGGTAATGACACGCGCATTAGAAATTTGGTCGTTGAACAGAGGAATTCCTATGGCATCTCCTGGAAGGGTGGATTGCCCGTTTCCCCAATCGCGGACGTTCAGATTTTGTTCCAAACAATCTTTGGCAAAGTCGACAAGAAAAAACGGGCCGAATTGCTGTCGCTCAAAAAATCGATGCTGGATGCAAGTAGAGATGACGCCAAGAGCATAATGAGTCAGGTTTCCAAGGGGGACCGTGCCAAATTGGATGAATACTTCTCCAGTTTGCGTGAATCTGAAAAGTCTATCCAAAGGGCTGAACAGTGGTTGAGTCAAAAAGACGTAGAAGTGCCATTCCCTGAAAACGTAAAGTTCAAAACGGACGGCCTCAGTGAGTATTCGCAAAAGATCTTGGTGTGCCCGCACTTCAATCAACGTTCAACTTATTTGGATTTGCTCTTTCTGGCATTCAAGTATGACGTCACCCGAGTGGCCAACGTGTATTCGGAATGGAATTGGCTTGGTCATCATACCGATTCTCACCAAGTGGCTACCAAAGAGGGCTTTATCAAAAACGTCGAGGCGGACCAGGGCTATATGATGCAGACGGCTCGTTTCCTGGAAAAACTCAAATCGACCAAGACAAAAGAGGGTGGAACCTTACTGGACCAGACGGTTTGTTTGATCACCAGTTCTCTGAGTATTAGTAAAGAAGAAGGCCCTCACGGCATGAAGAATAACCCTGTGGTAGTCGCTGGCGGTGGCTTTGAGCATGGTAAACATATTAAGTTTAACGGGACAGACAACCGGAACAACGTCTACCTCGCAGCCTTGCAGCATCTGGGTGTCGAGATCGACAGCTTTGCCACCAGTAGTGAAAGTGCCAAGCTGTAAAGGACGCGGGAGCAATTACTTCGGTTTGGGCCCTTCGCTTGGCGAGGGGATCTTTATTTTCGCGGAGAGGCTGTGGATTTATTCGTGGGACAGGCTTCCAGCCTGTCATTTTTCCACGTGCTTTTTGACAGGCTGGAAGCCTATTCCAAGTTTTATTGACAGGCTGGAAGCCTATTCCACGTTTTTTCCCGCGCTGCTACAGAAAGAATGTTTCCATGAGATCTGATTCTCTCCTCACGTTTTTGATGGTCCTGGCTTTAGGGCATGCCACTTCGGCTGGTGCTGAAAAGCCCCTTCTGGATCTTGGCCAAAGTAAAGCCTTCTTAACTGCCTATTGCGTTCGCTGTCATGGCAATCAAAAGAGCGAGGGTGATCATGATTTTGAAACGTTCTCTGACAAAGACTGGAACGATCAAGAGTTACTCAATGACCTCTTAAAAGTGTTAAGAGACAAGGCGATGCCGCCGGAAGACGCTGAGAAGAAACCCTCAGCGAAGGATGTGCTCGCTTTTGAAAAGCTCTTGGCCAAACAGTATCTGGCAATCAAAGCAAAGTTGCCCGGCGTTCTCACGCGTTTGAATCGGGCGGAATATGAAAACACGATCAATGATGCTTTGTTCGCCAAGTTAGAAGTCAAAAACTACCTGCCTGTAGACAACACTAGGGATGGTTTTGACAATGAAGGCGACAAACTTGTGATGTCACCCTATGCGATGGATAGTTATTTCCGAGTTGCCTCTGAAATAGCGGAGAAGGTCGTGGGAGGCATGCCCAAGGTTTCGACGACCAATCATAGTTATGATAATGGTCTAGGGCGCAGGTTAGGTAGCGATGGGGTTGTGCCCTATGAACGGACCAATGACGGTATGACGACCGAAGGGTATCGCTACAATGATGCATCCGCTGGGCTTGGATTCAAATATGGTGATACAGTGCCAGGCCATTACGATGTGAAGGTCAATGGACATTTTACGTTTATTGATCCAAGCGTTGGCGGCGCTTTTCTTAGGGAGCGTGATTTATATTTCAAGGTTGACCTGGGTAAAGAAAATGAACGCTTGAGAATCACAACCAATATCGACCCTAAGCTCAGTAAAAAAGCACTCAGTACCCAGGATTTTTTATTAAGCGACAAAGTGCGGATCTATTTGGAGCCAGGACAGAATGCTGTTCTTTATAGTTATAATTATCTTTATCCATTGCCCAAGGATCTCAGTAAACTCAAGCCGATACCCTCGCTGCCGATAGACAACGCGTTCTCCAGGCTGCCAAAAGCGTTATTGCACGTCATTTCGGTTGACGTGACTGGGCCCTATTATGACAGTTGGCCTCCAAAAAACGAGTTTTACAACACCTACTATGAAGACCTGAAGGACCACGACCCCCATAAGCAATATCAACAATTCATTAGAAAGCTGGCCATTAAACTCTTCCGCCGGCCGGTGAGTGACAGCGAGTTGACGCGATTTTTCGATGTGGCAAAAAAGAGATATGAAACGGATGAAAACGTCCTCGATGCCGTGCAGTCTGCCTTGACGATGATGCTCTGCTCACCCAAGTTTTTGTATAAGGTCGAAGGTGATTCTCTCAATCTCGACGATTATGCGATTGCCTCCAGGTTGTCTTACTTTCTGTGGAATTCGCTGCCCGACGACCGTTTAATTAAGTTGGCTTCCGAAGGGAAGTTGAAGGATGCAAGCGTTCGTTCTGCGGAAGCCTTAAGGATGCTGGAAGACCCCAAATCCCAGCGTTTTGTTTATGATTTCACCGAGCAGTGGCTCGAGCTTCATAAAATAGACGTCGTTAATCCACAAGCTGAAATGCTCAAATATTCATTTAAAAAATTTACAGGTCTTAAGCCCTTCATGGGGCAGGAAAGTATTGAGTTTTTTAAGGTGATCTTGAATGGAAATCTAAGCCTTCTCAATTTTATTGATTCTGATTTTGTGGTGATCAATCACCCCTTGAATCAGATTTATAAATTGGAACTCCCTGAAGAAGAGCGATTGCCAAAAGGATATTTGCCTGCAGGAATAGAACGTGACAGAAGATCGCGGCGCGAAGCGGTCTTTCAGAAAGTCATGCTTGATGAAAAATCCGTGCGTGGTGGCCTACTGACGCAGGCGGGTATTTTGATGATGAACACCAATGGTGAATTCACCAACCCGTTCTATCGGGGTGCCTGGGTGGCTAAAAGTATCTATGGGCTGGATTTGAAACTCCCTGCCAATCAAGAAATAGAAGCCCTGAAAGCGCCTACCGAAACATTCACCATCAAAGACACGATCAATGAGCATCGCAACAACCCGAGTTGCGCCTCTTGTCACGTTAAGATGGATCCCTTTGGTTTGGCCATGGAGAACTTTGATGTCTTTGGTAGGTATCGCGAGACTTACCAAAAGTTTGTCGTGACCAAGGTGCCTTACGAAGAGAAGAGAGAAGGTAAAGTGGTTAAGAAAGAACGCATCACTCGCAAGTTTGTTGACACGACCAAGGTCGAGTCTGATGCGGTTCACCGTGATGGTCGCGCAATCGATGGCATAGAAGGTCTTAAAAAGTTGATGCTCGAAGACAAAGATAAAATTGCCAAGAACATACTCACCAAGCTTTCTGGATATGCGATGGGAAGAGAGATGACTTATGCTGATTCGGAGATGATTCATCGGCTCTTAGAAGCATCAAAGAAGAACGATTACAAATTGCGTGATTTGATGGTTAGTATCATTGCCGACGAATCATTCACAAAACGATAATTCAAGTCCCGCATCTGTTGAGCCTCCTCCCCTTATTTTAAGTCCTCGTACGGAAAAAATCATGGATCGTATGTCTTACTCCGTGCTGCTTGCTCTTGTGTTCTCGACTTTCGTTTGCGGATTCAGCAAGGCCGAGGATGAGCCAGTCGAATATGACCGCACAGCCGTTCTTGCGAAACTCGATGCGGCGGCTGCAAAAACCGACGATCCCCAAGTTAAACGTGCCCTAAAAAAGATGCGTCATTGCGCCGAGCGTGGCAATAAATTATTGACCCTCACTGGCCTCCGAACGCTCCCGACAGAGATTGGACAGCTCACAAACCTGACCGGGTTGACCCTCTATGACAATCAACTCACCACGCTTCCGCCCGAGATTGCGAAGCTCACGAAGCTGACGTATCTGGGACTCAAGCGTAACCAACTTACCACGTTCCCGCCCGAGATTGCGAAGCTCACGAACCTGGAGCATCTGGACCTCGGAGAGAACCGACTCACCACGATCCCGCCCGAGATTGGGCAACTTACAACGCTAACGCAGTTGACCCTCAATCGGAACGATCTCTCGACGCTCCCGCCCGGGATTGGGAAACTCACGAACCTGACGCATTTGAGGCTCTGGGACAACCAACTCACGAAGCTCCCCGCCGAGATCGTACAGCTCACGAAACTGACGAATTTGAGTCTTTGGAACAACCAACTTCTGACGCTCCCGCCGGAGATTGGACAGCTCACGAACCTGACCGAGTTGTCCCTTCATGACAACCAATTCACCACGCTTCCACCCGAGATTGGGAAACTCACGAAGCTGACGCATCTTGGGCTCGGAGAAAACCCATTCACCACGCTCCCGCCGGAGATTGGACAGCTCGCGAACCTGACGTGGTTGTTTCTCGAAGGTAACCAACTCACCACGCTTCCGCCCGAGATTGGACAGCTCACGAACCTGACCGGGTTGTCCCTCCATGGCAAACAATTTACCACGCTCCCGTCCGAGATTGGACAGCTCACGAAGCTGGTTTATCTTGGGCTCGGAGAAAACCAATTCACCACGCTCCCGCCGGAGATTGGACAGCTCGCGAATCTGATGTGGTTGTATCTCGAAGGCAATCAACTCACCACGCTTCCGCCTGAGATTGGCAAACTTACGAAGCTGACGGAGCTGCATATCGAAAAAAACCCCCTGGCCGACACAGACCTGGAACATCTGAAGTCGCTAAAAAGCTTGAGACGACTTAACGTCCGCGATACCAAGATTACCAAGGCAGGCGTCGAAGTCTTTAGA
>CAJQQR010000236.1 GCA_905480545.1 uncultured Pirellulaceae bacterium | reverse complement strand
TATTGACGCGATCGCGGCGAATGGAACGCGTTTCACTCGAGCCTATTGCCAGGGAACCTATTGCGGTCCTTCGCGGGCTTCGTTTATGTCCGGATATTACCCGCACGCAACTGGTGCCCTTGGCTACAAAAATCCGCGTCCGCAAATTGGCGATCGTGCAACCTGGTCACAACATTTCAAAAATAATGGATACTACGCGGCAAGGGTCAGTAAAATCTTCCACATGGGCGTTCCGGGCGGGATTGAGGACGGTGGCAATGGAGCCGACGATGCCGCATCGTGGACCGAGCGGTTCAATAGCCCCGGTCCAGAATGGAAAGCCCCCGGAAACGGTGAAACGCTTGAGGGCAATCCAAATGGGAAACGACCGGTCGTTGGCGGCAACACGTTCGTCGTCGTCGAAGCTGACGGAGATGACATGGTTCATTCCGACGGAAAGACCGCGGCCAAAGCGGTTGAGTTGATTCAGCAGCAGGATGATAAACCGTTTTGGTTAGGCGTAGGTTTTGTGCGCCCGCATGTTCCGTTCGTCGCACCAAAAAACTATTACCAACCGTTTCTTCCCTACAGCAAAATGACGCTCCCTGAAAAACAGGAAAACGGCTGGGCTGACACTCCAAAAGCGGGAATCAATTACAAAACAAGCGTTAACATGAAAATGAACTTACGACAGCAAAAGAAAGCAGTTGGAGGCTATTACGCATCGGTGGCATTTATGGATGCGCAAGTCGGAAAGGTCATGAAGGCTTTAAAGGATGCTGGAAAGGACAAAAACACGATTGTGATTTTCACCAGTGACCATGGGTACCATCTTGGTGAGCATGATTTTTGGGCAAAAGTAAGCTTACGTGAAGAGTCCGCGTCCGTCCCGTTAATCATTAGCGTGCCAGGAAAGAAGCCGGCGGTTTGCAACTCGCTCGTAGAACTAATCGATCTTTACCCAACACTATCCAGCCTTTGCGGACTGGAAGTTCCAGTGCGACTTCAGGGCAAAGACATATCGCCAATGATGGATGACCCAAAACGGTCAGTCCGCACCGCAGCGTTTAGCACCGCTCCGATGCGAAGAGGATTCTTACTTCGTGAAGAAAAATGGGCCTACATCCAGTATAAAGAAGATGCGTCCAATGGAATTGAACTTTACAACATGGAAGATGATCCAAAGCAGTTTATAAACCTTGCCAATCAGGAAAAACACGCTTTGATCGTCGAGGATTTCAAAAAGAAATTTGTCTCGAAAATGAAGATGATCCGAGCAAACGATTTGCGTTAGCTTGCAACAGGAGTCTAATTGGACCACCGATGGTGGAATTGGCTATCTGTCTGGCGAAAACCTTGCAGCCAATCTCGCGGGTCCCCTGATGGTTTCTGGATTCACCCTTTTTTAGGATTTGTTCCGGATCGAGTTTCGCTCCACCCTCCAACAAATCCAAATCAATGAGAAGCATCTTACCGATCCACGGTTCAGAGGTTCTTTCTAGCCGTAGCCTGATACGCATGCATTCAATAGGGCATATGAATGAAGTTTGATTCTTCACCACGTTGTTCATACTATTGTGTCCATGCGATTTTGCAAAAAAAATGGACTAAACTATTGGTCTGTTTGAATACCAACTCGGACTTGATCTAAAGGGTAAAAGTTTGGAAAGCGAATCTAGCTACGTTTGCGATTCTTGTGGCGAAGAGATCATCGTGCCCATCGATTTTTCGGAAGGCAGTCAGCAGCAGTACGTCGAGGACTGTCCAGTTTGCTGCAACCCCAGTGTGATTAACGTCGAAGTCGATGAAGACGGCCAAATACGATTGTGGGGATCGGCTGAACAAGATCGATACTGAATTCACCATTGATTCCCATCCCATGATCCCAGTCATGGTCCATAAAACCCCTTTTAAAAACAGGTCATGAAACAATTTAATATTGATGTTGAGGCATGCCGTCGTCGGCAACAACGGTTGCTCCAGGTTCTTTCAGAGACAGACGCGTCCGGGGCAATCGTTTTCGACAACGCCAACGTCCAATGGCTGACGGGCGTTTATTTTCCACCCATTTTCGTTTCGGCAGCCTATCTAAGCGTTGACGGCTCAATGACATTGATTGCTCCGCATAAAGCCCCACCTGTTGCGGCTGCGGATATTGTCGAACGTTATGACGCAAAATTCCATTCCACAATGCGCAATGACCAGTTCGACGCGTGCGTTCAAAAATTGCGTGAAGTGGGAGGCGATTTTTCCGGATCGAGAATGGGTGTAGAGTATTCGCATTTCGCAGCACATGCAGCCGTAAATTTAACCGACAACATTCTCGATGTAGAGCCTGATCTCTATCAACTTCGACGCAAGAAAGAGCCCGACGAATTGGCCCTTATCAAACATGCGATTGATGCGACCGGCTTGATGTATGAAAAAGCGCGTGAAATGATCGTTCCCGGTGTTAGTGAAATCGAGGTCTTTAACGAACTACAAAAGACGGCAGTTGATTATTTTGGCGAGCCACTCACCGGAACAGGGAACGACTACCAATGCTGCTCGCGTGGTGGTCCGCCACGCGGTGGAAAACTCGCGAATCCAGGCGAACTTTACATTCTGGATCTTGGCCCGGCTTTCCGTGGCTATTTCGCGGACAATGCGCGGACGATCGCAGTTTCGAAAGCTGATAAAAACCAACAAACAGCATGGGATTTTATCATGAGGGCGTTTGATCACGTCGAATCCGAAACGCGGCCGGGTAAAAATTGCAGAGAACTTTTCGAAGAAGTCCAAGCGATTTTGGATCAATCTCCCGTAGGAGTTTTCAACCATCATCTTGGGCATGGGATTGGCTTATTTCCTCATGAAGGCCCACATCTAAATCCAAATTGGAACGACACCTTTGAAATCGGCGATGTTTTTACAGCAGAGCCCGGACTCTACGATCCGGATACCTTGCGAGCGGGTATGCGGATTGAAAACGATTATGTTGTCACCGAAACCGGCGTTGAAAACCTTACAGATTTCGATTTGTCACTTTAGAGTTACCAATCCTCTTCAATTCGGGTTGTCAATTTGTAAAAAGCATCCCAAAACATCGGTCGCGAGTCCGTTTTCATTTGATGGAATACTCGTTTCGCAGCTGATCAATTCATCCGTCATTGCCGCCAAAGATTCCACCTTGGCGCAAACCGGTTGCCGATCGAAGATAGGGGTATGAGTGTTGTTGAAAACCGAGCCGACCCGTCGGCCGAAAAAAATGAATTCGGATACGTTTTACCTCACGTGAAACCGTTGCAAATCGGTAATCTCACGATCGATCCTCCGATCCTCCAAGCGCCGATGGCAGGCTTTACGAACTATGCCTTTCGTCAAATCGTCCGAGAATATGGCGGAGCAGGATTGCAAGCAACGGAAATGGTGAACGCGCGCGGGTTCGTCTGGATGGATGAAAACGAAGCCGAACATCCAGATCGACTCTGGGGAATCAAGGAAGAGGCCCGACCTTTGGCGGTTCAGATCTGGGACAATCAACCAGATATCATGGCGAAAGTGGCTCGTCGACTGGTTG
This sequence comes from uncultured Pirellulaceae bacterium, assembly GCA_905480545.1. GTDB lineage: Bacteria > Planctomycetota > Planctomycetia > Pirellulales > Pirellulaceae > JABAAE01. The sequence continues at coordinate 9,673 of CAJQQR010000236.1, read as the reverse complement.
AAGAATATGAAATCAGCGTTGTTGATATCAACTTCGGTTGCCCGGTCAAACAAGTAACCCAACGCGCTCACAGCGGCTCGTACCTGCTACGGGATCCAGACCGGATGTTTCAAATTATTTCACGTGTCGTTGCGGCTGCAGCACCGACCCCCGTGACGGCGAAAATCCGCCTCGGGTGCACCCGCGATAACGCCAATGCAATTGAGGTCGCTCAAGTCGTCGAGGAAGCAGGTGCTGCCGCGTTAACCGTTCACGGTCGCACGGCCCAGGATTTCTTCAAAGGCAGCGCGGATTGGGACCATATTTCTCGGATCAAACCTTACCTAAAAAAAATCCCGTTGATTGGCAACGGTGACCTCTCATCTCCCGAGCAAGTTCTTGCAGCGTTTCAGAATTACGATGTCGATGGAGTGATGATCGCCAGAGCATGCTTGGGGCGTCCGTGGCTGTTTGCTCAGTCGGTTGCGATCCTGAAAGGCGAACCCATCCCACCCGACCCAACTTTGGCGGAACAAAAGGAATGCATGCTACATCACTTTGATCTGGTGGTTAAACGATTTGGCGTAGAGAAAGGGACTTTGCTGATGCGAAAATACGCGTGCTGTTACGCACAAGGCCGTCCCGGAGCGCGACATTTCCGCACAAATGTCGCCAACGTGAAATCGCCAGAGGAATTCCATTGCGTTGTGAATGAATATTTCCCCAAAGATGCTTAACCGCGTCGCTGTGAATTGATCTGCTTTACTTCACGCGTCTTACGCTCCCAAATGCGTCCGTTCCTGCCGACTCTACCCAAAGTCGTTTCCCGGGAGCATCTATCCTTAAAGCAGATCGTTGTCCACTGACCAACATTTTGCAGACCCAGGTTTCATTTCTTAAAGCGAACAGTCTCGATTTCAAACGACATACGTTCCGCTTTAGTGTTGTCACTGACGTCAATAAACGCGTCCTCTTCAACTGAGTCGCCTGCGGCGAGACCGCCCTTACCGCTTTGAATCAAATAAGTGCTTTTCGTGCCAAGCGAATTACCTTCGGCGTCCAGAACGTCAACCAATGCCTTGGCACGAACAATATCCTTCCCGGACACATTTGTGACCTTTAGCAGAAGCTTGACTTTGCCTCCGCTGACCGGCGTAATCGAAATGAGTTCGGCCTTTACCCCATTGTCGGACGGCGATTGCGTGCCGCCACAACCGACTAACCCAAGAAGAAAAATCAATGGAACTGCAACGCACCGTCCCTCGATCCACATGTCTTGCAACCAGGCTGGAGGAACGGCGCTCTCGCGATTCAGAACGTTCATTTTTGTTTTACTGCGATAGTTAGCCATTTGAATATCAGAACTGGAAGACAAAAAAACGTGCGAATATCCACAGCATTCGTTGCTCTAGGCATTCGTTGCTCTAAGCATTCGTTGCTCTAAGCATTCGTTAAAGAAAGCATCCATCACTGACCGCGAAGAGAGAGCAAACCGACTGTCACGCATGAAAGACGTGCCTTCGATACGTAAAATGATGAAAAGCGGCTGCATCACCGAAAGCACCGACAAAATTGGTGGGACGGTGCACGGATAATTCGGTGCGCCCCGTGCGTGGGAAATCTAACAACCTGCCGTTGCCATTCGTTCGAAAGGACGAGGCGTTAAATAATCCGTTGAGGGAAAAAAACAGGGAGCTTGAAGCTCCCTGTGTCGATTGAATTGATTAGACCCTCTCAAATGATCTTCGCGAAATAAATCGCTGCCGCAGATTTGAAAAATTTGCCGCGATTTTCCTTGTTTCCAAACCTTGAACCTCGGGGTCATCGAGGCCAGTTCGCGGTGCCGCCGAGGCCAGTTCGCAGGAAGTCAACAACGAAAAACAGACTACTCGGTTTTCGGCAGAATCACCGTATCAATGACGTGAATAACGCCATTTGAGCATTGAATGTCCGTCGCAGTTACCGCTGCCCCATCGACCGATACTTTGTCCCCATCAACAACGATTGCCACTTCGCCACCCTGAACCGTTTTCGCTGATTTCAAGGAAACAACGTCAGCTGCCATGACTTTCCCAGAAACAACATGGTAGGTCAAAATTCCAGCCAATTTCCCTTTGTTTTCCGGCTTGAGAAGACTTTCCAAGGTTCCTGCCGGAAGCTTCTTGAACGCTTCATCTGTCGGTGCAAATACGGTAAACGGACCTTTACCTTTGAGTGTTTCGACAAGATCGGCAGCTTTAACCGCGGCAACTAGCGTTCCAAATCCTCCTGCAGCAACCGCCGTATCAACAATGTCTTTCAACTCAGCCTTCTCTTCACCGGCAGCTTCTTTTTTGTCGTCTTTTGCCGCAACTTTCTTGTCACCCTCTTTTTTGGTTTTATCCGATTTTGTTTCACCTGAACCGCAACCGACGATAAACGCTGCACTGCAGATTAAAGTCAACATAAGTAACATCTTCTTCATAACTGATTTCCCTTAAGTGGTTTCGACGCAGCGAAGTGCTGCTTCAGTGTTAATTGAAGTGGCAAAATGCCACCTGATTCGTTAGTTGTATCTTAAATCAATGGCGTAAGACATCGGTTGCTCCTCCGCCACCCGGCAGTTTCGACAACCGGCGATGTCATCCGCAGGTTTTGCGATCCAAATTTCTGGTTTTCAAGCGTCGCAAATCAGACATTAACGCTTAAAATTTTATTCTTTGTTATCCGTAAATCCGATTTCGTTAATTGCTGGGAATCGGATTCACCTTTTTAAGAATCACTCGACCTTGCGAACACAGTCGACATCATCACGTCATTCAAATCAACTACCTATCAAAGCACCGTCGACCGCAAAGGCAAGCGACGGATATGAGACAACGCATGCGTGGTCTTTTTAACCACGCCTGAACAGTTGTCCCAACGAAATATCCGAGCACGCAATGCGTAACGACACCCGAAAACCTGATGTTCATAGTGTTCCCTCGCACCAGAATCTTGCTCCGTTTTGATTCAATCAGCAGCACGTGATTATTTCGATAGTTCTAATGCCCACCGTAATGCGACGCGATCACTATCAGAAAAAAATCGCAACGCTCGTAGAAAACGGGTAGATCGTTGACAAACCACCGCGAATGGACTCAAAATCGCCTTCTCAAATCAAAACATCCCACATCAAAAATACCGTCCGAAGTTACCCCAACAAATAGATGGAATCGATTGCAGATTGCGGCCTGCTTTGTTCCGATCAAGCAGAGTTTTAAAAGCTGTTTGACCATTTTGAGTCTTGCATTTTCCGTCCGGTAGCCAACCAATGATGTCGTAGTCTCTTGCTGCGCGTGGTGACAAAATCACAAAACCGTTTTCCGCCTCCGGCTCAAGGCGGCGTCTGTCAAAGAATAGACGCATTCGATTGATACTGAAATTTGCTCGAGAGGTATCCCAAATATCGTAATCCCCCAGAGGCCTACAACGGGTTTCACATGCTGCGAACACTCAAAGGCGACCAAGGAAGCTCCGCCAATAACAAATCAGAATCTAAGACCAATCGACGGCAACTTTTATTGCACTTCTACCCGATAGCAAGTTGATTCGGTCTATGCCTGCGGTGAAAATCAATCACGGGACCAGCAACCTTTCTGCACTTAATTTACGATTTCCAAAGTCTTCCACCAGGCCCAGCATAGGGTTTTCACTATGCACAAATCGCTCATAACGCTCTTCAGACTTGGCTCAAGTGATCTATGCTGGTATAACGATACTTAAGTTAGTGCGCCAACACCGCACACCAGTAGTTTTTAACGATGTAGAACGGAATGGCCACCAATCCTGCTGAAGGACAACCTTGTTCGACTTGCAAATCAATGATCCTGCAACCAGGGGACTTGATAGCCAACAGCCTTTTGAGCAACTCTAATCAAGTCAATTATTGAGGAGGAGAGACGGCACATTGTTTTTGGCCGCGACGACGTACAAACACGACAAACTGCGAAAAAAGATCACGCATCCCTGCCCTTTCTATGTTGTGGTCCACATTTATTCATTTCCCTCCAATCATTGTTGCCTTCTTAAATGCTAAATTAGCTCGAAAGCTCGCCCACGAAATACCTCAGGTGCACAGCATGACCAGCACCCAAGTGTATGCTCTCCCACCAAAAAAGGCCGAAAAAATTCATGCATGGTAGCATCTGCTTGATCGTCGAGAAATTTGTAATCAAGAACTACGGTTTGGAATCTTGGGATCGCATTCTGGAATCATCCGGCGTCCCAGGGCTGGTAATTTCTCCCATTCAGACCTACGACGATAAAGTCGTATTCAAAATCGTTGAATCTGCCAGCGAGATGCTCAGCCTTCCACAGGACGACGTACTTGAAGCAGTTGGGCGATTTGCCGGGCCGGAACTCATCCATTTTGCGCAAGCCCTGGTACACCCAGAATGGACGACTTTTGAATTATTTTCGAATGTTGAGAGTCTGATTCATAAAACAATTCGTATGGGCGATAAAACCGTGCGACCTGCCCATCTCCAGTCGTTAACATTAGATGATTCGACGATGCAGATGGTATATTCTTCAAAACGGGGACTTTGCTCTCTCGCAAAAGGCATCATGCTTGGGATCTCGGATCATTATGGAGAAACGATTTCAATTTTTCATAATTCCTGTACGAAAGAAGGCGATGCGTGTTGTGTTTTTACGGTGGAGAAACCGTCCAGTGCCAAAAACAATTCGCGACAAACGGTTAATCGCCAGCCTAACGTAACCATTGCGGATCCTACAGCAGGTGATCTGTCCCCTGAAAAGGCGTCTCAGTCAATTGATTATACAGCCGCCCATCAGGGTCAAAGTTTTGAAGTTAATGAGAGTGAGTCGATTACGCCTACATCACCACGGGCGAAGCAATCCCGTACGATAGAACACCTTCCGGAGAAAGTCGGCAGATACCGAATCTATGGCCAATTAGGCTCGGGGGGGAGCGGGTTGGTTTACAAGGCATACGATGAATCGCTGGGAAGGAATGTCGCCCTCAAGACAACGTTGAACAATGAAAACAATGGAGTGCGACTTGCGTTTTTGGACGAGGCTCGTCGACTTGCCCGCCTAAAACACCCCAATGTCATCGGCATCTATGACATTGGGCACTTTGAATTGCGCCCATACCTCGTGATGGAATATTTAACTGGCACTTCATTGCGAGACTTATTGGATGGCGGGATTGCTTTCAAACATGCGGTTCATTATTTCTCGCAATTGCTGGATGGACTGAACGCGGTTCATCGAATTGGCATGGTGCATCGGGATATTAAACCCGAAAATATTATTGTGAATACCAGTGAAAACTTTTGCCAAATCCTGGACTTCGGACTGGCGTGCGAGCAAATAAACACTCGCGAATTCTCGAACACCGTCAGTGGAACGATGGGCTACATTCCGCCGGAGGTCATCAAAGGTTTGCCCTATGACTATCGAAGTGACTTCTTCAGCTTGGGCTGTGTTGCCTATGAAATGTTTTCTGGTCGCATGATCACGAATATAAAAGAGATTTCGGGCTTCAAAGATTCGGACTACCCACTCGGTGACATGGTCACAAGTAAAATCCAAAACGTAAAAGATGTCGCCCTCAAAAATGTAACTTTCTCAACAGACGACATGGTGTCAACTCAAGAATGGTTGTCAGCTCCATCGAGTCTAAAAGATGCAATTCGCGGGATGATTCACCATCAACCAGCGAAGCGGCTTGCAAGGCATGCAGCGATTTCAAAAATTTGCAAGGATTTAATAGCGAATTCTCATTGACGTTTTTCCACAAAACGGAACTAATTATTATGGAACAACCGTCAATCGAGACAGTACCGGCGGTCACCCATTAGCAGCACATTTCCGCCAAAAAAACGTGTGAGCTGATAAAAAAATTGACAACCATCGTTCATGAGATGGGCATGCTAACCGTCGATTTTTAAACTAGGAAGATCGCAAAATCTTCTCCATTTTTCGCCCGTTGGCAAGTTCGTCGATCAATTTATCCAAGCACCTGACTTCGCGCGTCAGAGGAGTTGTAATTTCTTCGATTCGGTAGCCGCAAATCGTTCCAGTGATTAGGCTCGCATTTGGATTGATTGTCGCCTCTTCAAAGAATCTTTCAAACGTTGCGCCATTGTCAATCAATTCCTGAAGCTTCTTTGGGCAAAATCCCGTTAGCCATGTAATGACTTGGTGAAGTTCTTCGATAGTACGCCCCTTCTTTTCAACTTTCGCAGCGTAGTGCGGATAAACCGACGCAAATGTGATATTAGCGATTCTGTCGTCATGTTTTTTCGTCGTATTCATTTAGATTTCCTTTTCGTGCGATGGGGTCAGCAACGACAGTCGAGAATTTGAGTTGCATTAAGTCCAAAATAACAGCGTGCAGATTCTCGATTCAAATCCAATACCGATCGGTCCTTCGACATAACGGCTAGACTCCGATCTAAGTTTAGCACTGGGAACAGTACTGGGCTAACACAATGGAAACATTAGTGATCGTTTGTTTTTGCATCATATTCTTAAATTATTTTTCGTAAGAACGGTGAGTAGATGGTTGTTCTTACTGGTGAATTCAGTGCCGAATTCCCGTGCCAAACCAGTTACCCCCAAATGATGACCGATATAGTGCACCTCTTCAAATTTGAAACAAATCATGATTTTGATGACCCGTTAGTGGTTATTCAAACATTACGTGACATCGTGGTGGTCCAATAATTTCGTTCGCTATTTTCGGTCAGCACACACCCGTTTCAACACCCGTTTCAACACCTGAAGAATACGCCTAAAGAACAGGCCAAGAGCACCAAGAATTCGTGTTTTCAATAAAAGCTTTTTGTGGATGTGGTAACCAGCATTGATTTCAAAAGCGACACTACCCGCTACCCCATTTACAACAAATCATTACCCGGCAGCCGGGTCTGTCTTCCTAATCCCCCTCTCAATTAAGGTGTGTTTTTCCAAGCAATCTTGGCCACCTTGCTCTCCAAGTCCACATGCACCGAAGCGTGCTTAAATTCTCGTTGGAACGTCCAACCTTTCTGCACGGCATCGCCCTTCGGCGGTCCTAACGGCATGTCGAACTGCTCATGCCAGTCCAGTGCTCCGTCTTTAGCGGTCCATCCCCAGCTATAACAGAAAAAACAGTTTGGCTCTGCCCCCACGAGGAAACAAGCCAACGGGAACGTGATCTCTTTTTGAGCGGCACGCAACACTTCATCATGCGTTTTGTTTTTCATTTTCCCGGCCCTCCAGTCCGCCAGAAAACGCGGCCAACCCTTAAAAATAATGACCTTTCCGCCTTTCGCGGCGGACCGCATCGTCTTGATCGTGTTGGCCATGTATTCCTTGCTCTGCGCGCGGGCCCGGTCAAAGTCGTCCACCATGGCTCCGTCGGTCACGGGCAAATACTCCTGACCCAGCTGCCCGCGTTTTCCGTCAAAACCATGGAGCGGATTAAAGATGATGAGCTTTCCCGCCCCCATCTTCCTTTTTGCCTCCTTCAGCATTGCAAACACAGCCTTGTCCATGTTCGCAGCCTTCTTTTTGCCAACCACGCGGCTCAAGGATGCTTCAGGAGCCCCAGCAGTCGCCCCGTCTACAAAGATTCCGTCGCAACCGTACTTATGGACAGCATCTGCGGCTGCATCAGACCACCAGCTCTGCACGTCGTTGCGGGTCAAATCGAACCACTTAATCGTTCGGTCCTTTTGCCCATTTCTTTTTTGCGTCTGAAGGATGTATTCGCCCGGATAGGCTTCATTCGCAATTTTCGATTGATGCTTCGGCTTATCGCTTGCCCAGTAGAACAATACCTTCGCTTTTGGATTGCGTTTCTTGATGGCACGCGCGGCTTCGGCCGTAAACAATTCCGCGCTACCCTTGCTGCTTCTGGGAAGAGGACCTGCCGTGAGCGTAATAAAATTGAAGCGATCTGCGATAAAGTCATACTGCTCGGGCGTAAGTCCTTCGCCGATACCGAAGTGTGCAGACACTGGCACTCGGTCCCAACTAAACTCGGGAAACCCGTTGCGTGCGGGCTCCTGTCCCATGGAACAACTGGCGGCAAGCACAGTCAAAAAGATCATTCCGAGCTGATGCAAAACGTTCATATCACATTTTCTTTTTCGAGTATGGTTTGCTTAAATTCCGTAAAGTTAACCGCAATCTTCCCCAGTCGTAATGATAGCTCATCCAATTCAAGAGCAAACGTTAGTCTGAATCATTGGTGCAATAATGGAGTTGAAACAAAATGCTTGAGGACTCTTAAAGCGGTTTTCCAATTGTGACAACACCGAACTTCACCGGTACGAATTGCCAGCCTTATAATACGACGTGACAATTGAAGGAACAGTTCTAAACAGACAGATATTTTTTTACCTCGCAATGGACCAGCTCGCAAAACAATTAACCGTGAACCCCTCTGATTCAAACTGTAATGCCATACCCTACAGGCAAGTTAGCCTCCAAACGAATAAAACACATTTTGCCATGCTGCAACCTGCAATATGGTACACCTGATCCGCAATCGAAAAGCTGTAAGGGCCGAAACGAGAAACATCGGTTAAATTCTGGTCTTACGATCTAGAAAAAGACGATCCAGAAATCAAGATTTACTACTGTGAAATTTCTGTTTGCTCTGAAGCAGGCGGAGTCCGGCATTCCGGGCCAAGAGGTTTGCCGCAAGGTGGGTGAGAGCCAAACGACATTTTACCGCTGAATGAAGGAGTTGATCGATCTTACTGCAATCCAGCTCCGCAAGTTGAAGCTTTTGGAAGACAAGAACAAGCGACTGAAGTTGCTCGTTGCTGATTTGAGTCTGGACAAACAGATCCGTCAGGATGTCTTATCAAAAAAGCCCCTACGTCTGCTCGCCATCGAAAAGCGGCAGCAGGAGTATTGCAGTGTTGCCCAGTTTGTGAGCGTCTCGTCTGCAAGGCACTGAAACTCGTTCGCTCGTCTCACCGCAATGAATCAACCAAGGACGAGCATGCCAGTGCGATCAATGGCAAGCGAGTTCTGGCTTGGGTCCAACAGCATTTACTCAAGTCGCTTCAACCTGACAAAGTGGCCACCATGGACAGTCAAAAGCGTCACAAAGTCGAAAGCGTCACAAAGTCAAAAGCGTCACTGAGGAAAACAAATCGGCCAAAGCTCAATTTCTTTATTTGCCAACCTAAAGCTCAATGACTTCAACCTAATCGAGCTGGCTTTTTCGAAACTTAAATGACCGTTCCGATCTGCTAAGAATACGATCTTAAACAAGCCGTGGGACCCGTGTGGCAAAATCCTCCATCGTTTCAGCAAATCAGAATTTCGGAACTATTTTGCGAACGCCAGTTAACGCTACACCTAAACCAAACACCGCCGACTAAGGCCATGGAGATGCCAAGCGTCACATAATTGAATTTTAGGATCAGGTAAACCAGCAAATATACCAACCGCCGCCAACATCTTGGCAACGGTAAAACGTTCCGCCAAATAGGTTTGATAAACTATGATCGTGAATTTCATCCCACCCATCGGCATCATTAATTTCCGCGATTCGACCAGCTCGGTCGAACACTACAGCTGACCAATTGTCGAGGAAACCACGTTGCCAATAAAAGCCATGTATCTTTGGGGGACCGTCGTGCGTAAGACCAAGCTCCTCTGGAACACGACCAATTTCCTCTGCCTTCGCCAACTGCTGAAC
>CAJQQR010000235.1 GCA_905480545.1 uncultured Pirellulaceae bacterium | reverse complement strand
TTCTGATCTCTCTATCTAACACAATTTTGGAGCATGTCATGAAAGCCGTTTGGGTAACATTATTTGGAATCGCATTCTCGGTTGTTTCGATCAGCATATTCAGCTCGGTCACCGCTGCGGGCAACGCAGGTAACAGTGATGACAACGTTGTCGCGAAAGACGACGACGACATGATGGAAAAGAAAATCCCGCTGAACATCGAGGATTACAAAAACCAAAAGAATGTGATTCACCTTTCACATTTTACTGATGACCTTCATCGAGCGTTTATGGCAGTAAAAATCGCCAATATGATCATGTCTAGAGGGATCGAAACGCAAATTTTCGTAGATGTGGAAGCAGCTCGAATCGCAGACTTACGTCAAAATCTGAATCTCCGTTGGGGTGAATCGGAAACCACCCTGGAGGTTCTGATCGACGAATTCGTAACCGACGGCGGGAAAATCATTGTCTGCCCTCATTGCGCAAAAGCTGCGAATCTGACCAACGACTTTATTCGTCCTGGAATGGAAATTGGAACGCAAGAGGTCATTCAAAAACTATTGATCGAAGCAGATAAAGTCATCGATTATTGATTCTCGCTCGGACGAGCAGAACTTATCCCCGTGCCAAGACGCACGCAATGTGCGAATTGGCACGGCATTCTTTTCAATTTAACACTCGCCGTCCAGAAAACGGACCGCTTAATCGACCGAAATTGCGGGGACCTTCAGTTTTTGAATCTGTAGATTCAGCGATGAAACGTCTTTATCAAAAATCAAATTCAACGCCTTCAACTCTGCGTCAATTTTCCCGGTAATTTCCGCGAAAACCTCGGTTGCTTGTCGAGTCGGCGGATAGTCGCCGGTCGCAACAACACCTGCCAATGCTGAAAGCTTGTTGTTTAATCGAATCGGAAAATTAAGCGGATCCTGAGGGCTTTGATTCTTCGTTTGATAAAGCTTCTCTTCGATTGCCGTCATTTTTTTGACCAAATCGTCAATCATTTCCATGACCGGCTTATATTTTCCTTCCAGCTTTTTGTCGCTCTTGGAAAGCTTCTTCATCCTTGCCGCAAACGCATTGACTTGATCGCGTGTCGTACGGATCTTCTTGATCGCCACATGCGTTTCCGAAAGTTTGTCGCGAAGCGATAACAGAAAATCCAATTGCGCCTGAAAGTCAGCGTCGCTCGCGGTGCTACGCGGGTCTTTCACAATTTTAAACTTGATATCATTCGAGGCCATTCCAACAGTCAGTTTGGCTGTGTAATCGCCGGGAATCGCAGCCGGACCAGATGTCCCGCCAGCCCATAGCACCATTCCAGAAAACGACTCGGCGTTCGGGTACCGCATGTTCCAGAGGAATCGGTTAAACCCTTGCTTGACCGAAAGCGCCTGCTCGTTTTTGTCTTTATTTGGCTTGGTTGAAAACGTTTGAATTACCGAGCCTTTCGAATCCATAAACGTGAGCGAAACCACTTCATCTTTGTCAGGCTGTTCTTTCAGGTGAAAAGAAACAATTACGCCACCGTCTGGATTTTGACCATTTTGCAGCGAAGATCGCCCACGTCCCGACCGGGTTTTGTATGTGGGTCGCGGCTGAAAAACGGCGAGGTCATCGTTTAATTTCTTTTCATCCAATTGATGCAACAATGTCAAATCATCCAGCACCCAGAACGATCGACCTTGGGTCGCAACAATTAAATCATCGTTCTTGATTGCTAAATCGGTAATCGGGACGATTGGCAAGTTCATTTGGAACGGTGACCAATTCGCACCATCATCAAACGAAATATACATGCCCGTTTCGGTCCCCGCATACAGCAAACCTTTTCGTTTTGAGTCCGCTCGCACGACACGGGTAAAGTGCTTACTGTCGATTCCCTTGACGATCTTTGTCCATGTCTTTCCGTAGTCGGTTGTCTTAAACAGATACGGCTTGAAATCATCCAACTTATAGCGAGTCGCTGCAACATAAAGCCCACCTTTTTCTGTTGGATGTGCTTCGATGCTGTTGATCTGAGACCATTCAGGCAATTCGGGCGGCGTCACATTTGCCCAAGTTTTGCCACCATCTTTCGAAAGATTGACCAAGCCATCGTCGCTGCCCGTCCAAAGAACACCTGGTTCATGAGGCGATTCAAGTGCTGCGAAAATCGTACAATAATATTCAACACAAGTATTATCTTTTGTGATCGGACCGCCGGACGAACCAAGCTTTGTGGGATCGTTACGCGTCAGGTCTTCACTAATTCGCGTCCAACTTTGACCTTCGTTTTCGGTGACAAACAGACACTGTGCGGCGGTGTAAAGCTTCTTTGGATCATGCGGTGAAAAGAAGATCGGAAAATTCCATTGAAAGCGATATTTATTCGCACCAGCGCCACTTCCCATCGGATTGTCCGGCCAAACATGGATGTTACGAGTTTGGCCTGATTGATGATCTTTGCGGGTCAAAAGTCCCCCGTATGATCCGCCATAAACGATATCATTGTTTCGAGGATCGATCGCGATGTGACCACTTTCTCCACCTGCCGTCGACTCCCAATCGGATTCTGTAATTCCTCCACGATCGCCGCGACTTTTGATTCGCACCGTTGAGTTATCTTGCTGCGCACCGTAGATACGATAAGGAAAATGATCATCCGTCGTAACACGATAAAACTGCGAAGTCGGTTGATTCATATAAGTCGAAAATGTGCGACCTTGGTTGAATGTCACCTGCGCGCCGCCGTCATCGGCAACGACAAACCGCAGCGGATCATTGGGATCAATCCATAGATCATGGTGGTCGCCGTGAGGGGTTCGTATGGAAGAAAACGACTTGCCTCCATCTTTCGAACGCCAAAACGAAACGTTCAACACGTAAACTTCGTCAATGTCCTTGGGACCAGCATAAATTCGCGTATAGTACCAAGCTCGTTGCCGTAAATTCCGATCTTCGTTGATTCGTTTAAATGTTTTGCCCGCGTCGTCGCTTTGATAAAGTCCGCCGTCGGCCGCCTCAACCAAAGCCCAAACTCGGTTTGAATCCACTGGAGAAACGGTGACACCGATGACGCCCAGTGTCCCTTTGGGCAAGCCCGGGTTCCGACTGATGTCTTTCCAAGTTTCGCCACCATCGATGCTTTTCCATAATCCGGAATCATCACCACCACTCTCCAAACTGTACGGCGTCCGTTTGATATTCCACATCGACGCGTACAGAACTCGCGAATTGTTCGGATCAAGATGCAAGTCAAACGCACCTGACTCCTCACTGACGAAGTGAATTCGCTCCCACGTCTTCCCGCCATCTTTCGATCGAAACACGCCGCGCTGCTGATTTGGACCATGCAAATGCCCGAGAACGGCAGCATAAACCAAATTCGAATCGCGTGGATCGATCACGATTTTCGGAATTCGGCGAGAGTCGTCCAAGCCAATATGGGACCAGGTTTTTCCCGCGTCCAAACTTTTCCAAACACCATATCCATGGGATACATTTCCGCGGACGGTACATTCTCCACCGCCAACGTAGATCACATTTGGATCACTCGAGGCAACGGCTATCGATCCAATTGAACCTCCAAAAAAACCATCCGATACATTCTCCCAATTCGAACCGCCGTCTTCCGTTTTCCAAACGCCACCACCTGCAGCTCCCATATAATAGAGCATGGGTTTACCGGGGACGCCTGCGACCGCCGCACTGCGTCCGCCACGAAACGGACCGATGCAGCGATAATTCATATTTGAGTAAATGGATTCAAGTGGGCCATGCTGCTCATGCTGAGCATAAATGCAAATCCCGGGAAGGAAGACGGTGAGGCTGAAGAGAAAATGAATATAGGATTTTGGTGATTGATTCATGATGCGCGTCGGAAGGTTTAAATTTTCATTCGAACCCCTAGTTTACTTCGGAAATTGTCGATCGTGTTTCACGAAAATTCAAACTTTGACAGAACGGCGATCATCCATTCGGGTTTTGGCTATCGGAAGATGAATCCAAAACGATATTGGTGATCAATTGCCCTATCGGATAACCTGAACAGATTGCAGTTTTCGCTTCGTGATCCAAGGAAGTGAGTAAACTTCTAATCGATCAATTTTTTCATGGATGAAGATGTTTAAAAGCCTTTTAAATCGACTCGCCAGCCTTCGATGGAAATTGATCACATCGACCGCAAAGTACCCCAATACCGACCTGCATTCCTGCTTCATTAATTTGAAAAACCGTGGTTTTGAACCCAAATCGGTTTTAGATATCGGTGCCAATCAGGGACGCTGGAGCGAACCATGCCGAAAAGTCTTCCCCAATACAAGCTTTACGTTAATCGAGCCACAATTGGAAATGAAACCCCGATTGGATGCATTTTGCAAACGTAGTGGAAAAGCAAAGTGGTTGCAGATGGGCGTCTCAGATTCGCCCGGCATTCTACCGTTTATCGTTTTTGAGGATCAGGTCTCGAGTACTTTTGATTTCGATCCGTCCATCAATGAGCGGAAAAACGAAGTCCGCGACATAGAAGTCACCACGATCGATTCGCTGATCGATTCTGGAACGTGCCCGATACCCGACATACTCAAGGTCGATGCCGAAGGGTTTGAAGCAAAAATATTGGATTCGGCAACAAAATTGCTGGGGACAACTGAATTGATTTTTCTTGAAGCACAGCTTTTCAACGATCAGAGCGACTGCAGCTTTGTTAAGCTGGTGAATCTCATGGATGAACTAGGCTATGCTGTTTACGATTTTTCTTGGTTTGGCCGAAGAGTCCAAGATAGCGCTGTCGCACTTTCCGAAATCGTTTTTGCCCGAAAAGAGGGCTTTTTGCGAGGAAATCAAGACATCCAATTTGCAACCGACTACTCAAAAGTCAAAAAGCGAGTTGCATAAACCGCATGCAGCAAAAACGCTGTCACCACATCTTGTAGTGCAGTAACAATCCGTTGGAAAATAATGTGGTTAGCTTGTCAAAGTTTGTCGATCAGATAAATTTGACGACGCAAACAACTGAGAGACGCTCCATTAATCATGGAAACCCAAACGAAGGATTCGTTTGGACGATGTATGACCTGATCCCGCCTTATCGCAGCCTGGTCATTTTCGGAGTTTCCACAAAAGGCCCAAGACGGGTCTCAAGGGAGTGTTAATATGACGAAGCCGCTTATCGGAATCAATGCGGATTTACGCGCAGCAAACGGTCGCACACCGGCGTTTTCTTTCATTACGTCTGGATACTATCAGTCCATCCAACTTGCTGGCGGATTGCCAGTGATTATCCCACCTGGCTTGGACGAAGACGATCTAAATACCCTTTTGGACAAACTTGATGGCGTTATGTTAATTGGCGGCGCCGATCTTGACCCGCGGAATGATGGCTTCATGCTACACCCTTCGGTCAAGCCACTGGAACCCAAGCGGGAAAGCTTTGACCGCTTGCTCGCAACTCAGATTGTTCAACGCCGGATCCCTGTTCTCGGCATTGGCGTGGGCATGCAATTGCTGAATGTTGAATGCGGCGGGAATCTGTTCCTCAACATTCCTGATGATATCCCAACCGCAATACCACATCGCGACCCTCAGGACTTTAGTCATCGCCATAGCTTGGAAATCGTTCCAGACTCGATCATTGAGAAGGTTTACGGCGACGGCGAGATTCGGGTAAATAGTCGGCACCATCAAGCCGTTGATGAAGTGGCTCCTGTTTTCAATGTGACAGCCCGCTGCCCCGATGGCGTTGTTGAAGTCATTGAATCAGCCGCACCAGATTGGTTTGCAATCGGAACTCAATTCCACCCTGAGACCGAGGCCGCTTCTGCCCTTGATATGCGAATTTTCGAAGAATTCGTCGAAGGCGTGAATCTTTGCAAGCCAAGCTCGATTGCGAGATTGGTTGCCTAAGCGATAGCATTCACGATAAAGTGGCTCGCAGACCAGCGAGCAATGCTCGGCTGAGATTTTTGTTCAAGAAATTCTCGCTAACGCAATTCGAAAAACTAGCTACTCCTGAGAAGACGTGCCGATAAAACGACGGTACGTCTTTTTTCTTTTACGATATTACTGCATGCGACTTCCATTTTGGCAACGCGATGAAGCGCATCCAACTCGGGCCATCGACCGAGTCCAGGTGCAGCGAACCAGCCGTCAGATTATAGGAATTCACGTTGATTCCAATTTTTCAAAGGTGAATAGCTCGCTGCTGCAAATAAGAGGAACGGGAAAACATGTACGAGCGAAAGAAATTACCGCGAATTTTTATCCAATCGAAAAGCCGGCTCGTGAAATCTTCAAGGAGCTTCGAAACTCAAAAACACCAAGTGAATCAGACATTCGGTTTGCTTCGACAGAATTGACCATCGCCCAAAACAACTGCATCAACCAACTGCTAGCAGGAAGCAATGTGACAAAATCGCAGGTAGCATGCATTGGGTCGCTGGACGCCGGCATCTGGGTTGAGGACTTTGACGGTGACAAGCTATTCCGTTCGTTGGCAGATTCGATGGCCATCGCTTCGTATTCTGGCATTACGGTTGTAGACCGCTTTGCAGAACGCGACATTGCAGACGGCGGAACAGGACACCCTATATTACCGGTTTGCTATTGGTTTCTATTGGCGGATCGCAATCAAAGAATAGCGGAAGAAAATCGCTTGCTAGTGCGAGTTTCCAAACGCGACAAGGATCGGCGACTGATGCAGGCCACGTATTTACCAGCATCCGATGGCCTGGACGCAGTTCTTCCAGATATCCAATTCTTCCATCAAGAGCAAGAATCGACGCTCGACTTTGTCGCTAGTGCTTGCCATGCGATCAATCAACGAAACCAAACCATTGACCGACTGATCATCGATGATGACTGTCCGAACTTTGACACTTCAGCCAAAGATCGATTTCAAACGGACCCGATATGCCCAATCGATTGCATTTCGACTTTGGCCGACTTCGGATTTGATCATGGTAGTTTCGATGCGGCGGCAACGGCAATCTTGGCAAATAGCTACATTGACCAATTTCCGATCAGCCATCCCGAACTCACGGGAAATTCCAATCCACGCGTCCTTGGCGCTGCGACACCTGGCTCACTGGTTAATTTCCGCAATTTCGTCCTGGAAACGGCCAAAGTCACGCCAACGATTATGAAATTGCGAGATGCAATTTAGCCTGACATTCGCCGCTAAGAGAATCGAATAGGACATTCGCCAGCAACCACGAAAGCTAGCAAACCCAATCCTTCCTAAACTTCGACTTGGTCTCGCTTTCAAAAACAGCTATAAGCCTTCTTTTGGGTTGAGCTGGTCTGCGGCTGCATATGATTCGTGCTAAATCAAATTCTGTTTGTGCAGCTTTTTGCCTGCGCTTCCATTTTTTGATCGCGGTATTTTGCGGAGTGCGCATCCCGAATGTTTTGTCGCGACACCTATTTGCTATTTTTCTGCTATTTTCATCGGCATTGATTACACAAGCCCACGCCGATGAATACTCCCTCATTCGATCTTCATCGGTGATCGGCCGAAACTTTGGCATCCCACCGGTGATCGATCTTTCGACGGACCGGGAGATGGGTGATTTGAATCTGGTCGTTGAATCGCTTTTTTTCGGTAAAAACCTTGAATTAACCGGTTCACCCAACATTGACGGTGAAACATTTTTGGGCGCATTGGCGCCAATGCGATTGAATTACTTTGCAAGTGATCAACTTCAAATTGAAATTGGTGCCTATGTTGGCTTGAATTACGGCGATGATGAATCGCTTGACATTTCCGAGCCACTCGCTCGCGCGATCTACCAAACCGCTCCCAGCCATTACGCAATATTCGGATCACTGATTCAGACGCATTGGGCACACGATGCGTTGCGAGACGACATCGACATCTACCGGGGGAGCGAAACGGGACTTCAATACCGAATCAACTCGGATTGGTTTAAGTCGGATTGGTGGATCGATTGGCGTACTCGAGAAACGAAATCCGACCCGGAGGTCTTTGATGGTGCAGGCACGAATCAATTTCGATTTGGAAGACTTTGGATCGACGCACAATTCTTCTGGACGCACTTCGGAGGGCAAAAGAATTCATCGGGCGTCGTTTCAAATAACTCCACCGCAATGCTCGGGCTATCGTATGGATCGCTGAGCGATTTCGGCCGGCAAATGGGTTTCCGATTTGGAAGCAGTTTTCTTGTCAGTAGCTTCGAATCCAGAACGGCTCCAACGTTAACGGGCAACGGCGTCGAATACTGGATGCATGCTGACATCCCCGTGGACGTTGATCAAAGCGTGCGAATCTTCGCAAAGCATTTTCTTGGCAGCAATTATTTTTCTTTGCGCGGCGATCCGTTGTACCAATTTGATAGCTACACTCAATGCGGATTTGATTGGGTCAAAACCATCATGCCAAATACAGAATTGGAATTGGGTTTTGTCGCGCAGGTGGCAGATGATTCTTTCATGAACACATTTCAAGTCAATCTGGTTTGGCAGAATGGGTTCCAACTTCGGAACTTTCAGTCTAATCCCAGCCGTCCGTTTCTAGACAGCCCCACGATCGAAGCTTCGGATCCCTTCGATGAGATCGTTCCTTTGCCCAACGAAAGCGAAGCAGTCATCCAATGAGCCAAGTATCAAATAAAAGCTTGATGCAATCGGTATTGCTAATCGCCGGCATGATTTCCGTTTCGATAAGTGGCTGTTTTCATCAATCCTTCGATCCTAATCCGTCGATCCGCCAACCAATTCTTAATCAAGCAGCTACGAAGCCGTTCGCTCGATCCGACGGGGACAACACAACCACAAAATACGCGACGATGCGGGTCGCCTATCACGACGACCATTCAACTGAAACAACGTTTGCCGATCATCAGTCGACATTCTCCGAAAATTCGATCGGTAATCTGCCAAACAACTCACGCGCGATCCAAACCAACCCAAACGCAATCGACTTTGAAATATTCGAAGAGAACCAACAAGCAGGCACTGCTGACGTTCAGTTTGCCCCTCCCTTTGAGCGAAATTTATGGCAAACCTTGATATCTGACCAACGAGAATTCTACAGCGGAAAAAGCTTGCGACCGATGCTGATTGCGATTGGGGCGTCTGCGGTTTTATCTAGCACCGAAATGGATCAGAACTTTTCCGAATGGTATCAAACCAATATTCGCAGCACCGCCTCCGACGATATCTCGGAGTTTGCTAAAACCTTCGGTGAACATTGGCAAATGGTCGGTGTCTATTTTGGCTCATCATTGATAGGTCGCATCCACGGTCGAAAATCAATTCTGGCAACGTGGGGTGATCGAAGCGTGCGTAGTACGCTGGTCGGATTTCCTCCGCTCTTGGCGTTTCAAAAAGCGATTGGCTCAACGCGTCCCAATGACATCCCGGCGTCATCACGATGGAATTTTAATGGAGATGACAACGGAGCCAGCGGGCATACGTTTATTGGGGCGATACCTTTTCTCGTTGCTGCCCAAATGACTGACGAAAAACTCCCCAAAGCGACATTGATCGCGCTTTCCACCGTTCCGGGTTGGTCTCGAATCAATGATGACCATCACTACCTCTCACAAGTTGTCGTCGGCTGGTGTCTGGCCTATATCGCAACCGAATCGATTCATCGCACCGAACTGCAACTGGGATTTGAAATTGAACCAATATTTACACCTGATCGGCAAGGCTTCAACTTCATTTGGCGACGGTAAGTCCAAAAGCCAGATCTGCTGTGGGCTCGTTTTTTGCTCACGGCACGATACTGAGGGTCAGGCATGTGTTATTCTACGTTGCTTGTAAAACAAAATTCTTAGCCGCACCTTGTCCTACCGACACGTTGCAACCTTTGGTGTATGGAATTAGATGACCTTGATCAGAAAGAGACTTGCAACCACAACACTCATCCTGATCCTCATTGGAATTTCCGTATTGGTCGCATGGAACCGCGGCATGTTGATCAGAACAAAGCCTCGATCGCGACCGAAGCTGGATATCCAAAGCAGTGCCTCAGCACTAAAAATGGACTTTGCCAAAATGGGGTGGAATCGATTTCGCGGACCGAACGGAACGGGACAAAGTAACGACTCGCTGATACCAAGCGAATGGGACGAAACCCACAATTTACTCTGGAAAACCGAATTACCTGGAAAGGGATCCAGCAGCCCGGTTCTGTCTTCCGAAAAAGTATTTCTAACGACGTACATTGCTGACAACAATGACGATGGAATAATCAAGTCATTGCAACGCTTCTTATGCTGCATCGATCAAGAGTCCGGCAAGATCGATTGGAGCAAATCAATCGAGACAATTCTCCCTGAATCTGCAAACCGGGGTGTCGGAATTCCAGAACATGGTTACGCCACCAATTCCTGTGTAGTCGACGAGAAATTTGTATATAGCTTCTATGGAAAGTCTGGAGTGTACTGTCATGACCATGTCGGAAATGAAGTATGGCGGATATCGGTCGGCACCGGGCTCAATCAGAACAACTGGGGGTCTTGTTCGAGCCTTATTCTTTTTAATGATATTCTGATTGTGAATGCAGCCGAGGAATGTGGATCACTGCTGGGAATCGAAAAATCGACAGGAAAAGAGGTTTGGCGAGCCGGTGAAAAACTCTCGTTTTCGTTTAGCACGCCAGCTTTGGTTCCCGTCGATTCCGAACGCACTGATTTGGTCATTGCGGTCGTTGGTGAACTCTGGGGGCTGAATCCCACAAACGGAAAACTGGTTTGGTTTGCCAAGAGTCCGATAGCAGGAAATGTGTCGCCGTGCATCAATGTAGATGGAGACCTGGTCTATTCTTACGGTGGATTCGATCAACGGGGGAGCATTTGCGTTCAGGCCGGTGGAAGCGGAGACGTTACCGAGTCCCATATACGTTGGAAGAGTGAGACTACATCTTATGTCGCCAGTCCAGTCATTCATGAGAAGAAGATTTACTGGGTTGGCGATTCGGGTAAGTATCACTGTGTCGATGCTTTGACGGGCGAGCAAATCGAAAAAGCAAGAATGCCTCGAAGTGTGGGAAATTCCCGCCCCGTGTATGCTTCCGCCATCGCAATTGACGGTCGAATCTTCGTGCAAACCCGTAAAAAAGGCGTGTTCGTTTTAGGGGTCGGTGGCCCGTTGAAGATCCTGTCCCACAACATATTTGAATCCGATAATTCAATGTTTAACGCAACGCCTGCCGTCGGTGCGGGGCAGTTATTTCTTCGCTCGGATCAATTTCTGTACTGCATCGGAAAGAAGTGAAGAGATCGTGCCTTATTCAATTCAAACCATCAACCTGTCAGCCCTTACGATCAAAGCCAAAATGATTTTGAAATAGATATCGGCGAATTGCAGTTGCAGATCACGACCAAACACATTGGTAACCAGCACCACCTCAACGAGCTTATTGGTAACGAGCTTATTGGTAACCAGCACCACCTCGACGAGCTTATTGGTAACGAGCTTATTTGGTGAAAAACACAATCCGATCAAACGACTCGTCCTTTGAACTCGCCGAATCAAGAGGCGGTGCGCTGTGTTCCGTCCGTAATGTATTCCGCCATGCCATCCTGAAGTGTGAATGATGCCACTTTGCAAATACGTCGGTAATCATTCCGGGCTCGCAACTCGATCACACAGCATACCGCGAAACCCATCTTGGGTTGGAGCCATGATGAGTGTCGCCCGTTTTGCTCCAATGCATTTGATCTTCGAAAATCGCTTCATCACATCAAGCTCAACGCCACGTTTCTTCAATTCCAATTCCCCAACATCATGCTTCTCTAACAACTTTTTGATTAATGATTCATCCAACACACACGACTCAATCAACTCAAAACATTGCACGAGTGAATTTTGTATCATTTGATCTCCTGTCAGGTAGACCGTATCGTGCGTCAAACGCGAAAGGCTGTTCCGTCGCCCAAATGCGTTAACAAGTCTCGCTGCAACCAAACATGGATGAGGATCGTAAATAAATCTTTTGTGTTCAGTTGTCAAAATATCGCCGTCATTTGAATCAGCGTTTTCTTCAAAAAAACTATCGATTGGATTCCCAGACCGATCCAGCGATGTGGCACGGATTCCGGATTGAGTTGAAAGAGCGCCCGACCAGAGGACTTGCTGCTTACATTCGCGATCAAATCCAATGAATTCACGCTCACAATTGTCGAGCCAAGGCCGGGTCGCCGGTGCAAGCTTCATTGCAAAGTTCGGGTTTGACTTCGACATCGCCTCGAGTTGCTGTTTTTCCGGGCAAAAAAACTCAGACTTCGTCGATCGATTGCCGTCAACTCGACGATCGGGATCGATATGAAACGCATCGAATGTGGCGACATCAACTTCCATGACATCGCATGCTGTTGGAATGGCAGAAAACCCGTAAGCCTCGACATTCCTTTCAGCAAACGAGACGACTTCAAGATCCAAATCGACAATTGTCAAATGACGATTCTCAGCCAGCCCAATTGCATCACCACCAATTCCGCAACAAAGATCCACAACACGATTCATTTCCTCGAATCTGTGACTCTTGTAAAACGAGATGACCTCATTAGTCGCTTGCTCAAGCTGCTTTCGCAAAAAGAACATAATCTCAGATTTGGTGAATTTTGATTTCGCCCTTTGTCGCAATTCATGCTGCTGCAGTATCTGTGACGCTTGCTGAGGAGAAAATTCCTTGCGCAACTTCTTTGCGATTTGAATTAAATTTTTACCAAATTCTTGGTCGGATAAAACCTCTGAAAAGGCCCGGCTCGCATCGTCCGAGAAAAGAAAATCAATGCTCGATTCATCGCGGTTCACTTTCGATTTTCCTGAGCTTTCATTTTTCTAAAGAGAAATTAGCATTACCAAAACCCGATAACAACTTAATACGGATCAGGATTAACGCCACAAACGGCCAAACGAATCCTTGTGAAATAAATAATTTCAATTCATGATGGTGGATATGTCGGAACCCATTGATTTACTAGCGATTTACCTTCACCTTGCCAAATCGGCTTGGAAACGATTGCAAATGCCAGATCGCGATCGCCTATTGGTCATTTCTGGTTTTATTGCCGCAAAAATGAAACTGGTTCGAATCGCGGATCATTGTCGCTCATTGATCTTGCAAAACAACCAAGGTCATATGATACGAAAATGGCAAAGTTTTTCGATGGCCGTTGACGACACTGACTTCCAGCATTTCCTAAAACAACTTCAACGACGATTCCCACAAGAGAAAGCTGAAACGATGCTATCCAACCTGGGCATCGACCGCGCCAACGAACG
>CAJQQR010000234.1 GCA_905480545.1 uncultured Pirellulaceae bacterium | reverse complement strand
CGACGGACGAACTTAAGACACACTTATTTGGCTGGGAAGGGACAGCTCACTCTTATCAGTCGATTCCAGTAATTTTTTCACCAGATCGTAACCCGTCACTTTGTCAAATCCCGCTTTGTAATTCAGAATCAATCGATGAGCCATGATGTGAGGCGCCACCGCGTCGATGTCTTCGAACCCGATGCTTGGCCGACCATTGATTAGTGCCAGAGCACGCCCGGCTTCGGCCATCGCAATCGCAGCGCGAGCCGAGTTCCCGTAGCTGACATACTGTTTAATGTCATCGATGGCATCAGGGAAATCGGGGTGCGATGCTTCGACCAAACGAGCAATGTAAGCGGCAACCGGTTTCGGCAAAAAGATTTGATCAACAATGTTGAACAGCTGTAGCAATTCGTCTTTTGACATCGAAAATTCTGGTATTGGCGGATTGCCATGTCGCCGAGATAGAATCAGTTGACCCAATACATCACGATCGACTTTGCCAACTTGTAACTTGAAAAGGAATCGATCAAGTTGGGCCTCCGGCAGGGGATAGGTTCCCTCGAGATCGATCGGGTTTTGCGACGCAATGATTAGTAGTGGTTCGGGCAACTTGTGCGTCTTCCCCATCAATGTCACGCACCGTTCCTGCATCGCTTCGAGCATTGCCGATTGCGTTTTGGGTGAAGCACGATTGATTTCGTCGGCGAGTAAAATATTGGTAAAGATGGGGCCTTTCTGAAAGACCATCTCGCGATCGAGGTTGCCGTCGTCGTCCTGTTTTTGTTGCAAGATATGCGAGCCCAGAATGTCGTTGGGCATCAAGTCAGGCGTGAACTGCACACGATTAAATTCCAAGTTTAACAGCTGCCCTAGTGCTTTGGCTAACGTTGTTTTGCCGACACCTGGTTGACCCTCAAGCAAGACATGGCCCTTTGCCAAGATTCCAACAAGCAACATTTGATGCACCTGTTCGTTTCCCAGCAATATCTTGTCGAGTTCAGATAGCACCTTCGTCAACGCACGATGCGCGTGATCCAGATCGGTTGAACTGACCGTAAGAAAATGACTCGTTTCATTTGCGTCGGAAACTGCACCGTCAGGTCCCTGATTCTCAGCCATAGACAAACACTCTTCGGATGAATTAGTAGAATTTTTTTTCGCTACAAAACAGCCATTCGCCAGAAACAAGTTCGCGTTCCATGAAAAACAAATTCGATATCAAAAGGTTGCGAGTGTAGCAGCGATCCCGCCTTAAAGATGCTACCAAAATTCGTGCTGAAGTGCTTTCCTGACGCGTTAACCTTGTAAAAGTTTTATTGTTGCACCGAAAATAATATCCCGACAATTGTTGTAGGACCCTTAGCATGTAGAAGCGGGAGGAAATCGAAATCGATTGGCAGCCATTTATTACCCGACGCGCCGCTTGATGACAAGTTGCAGCCGATAGCGAAGCAGATTCCAGTGACAGCTATTGGGCAATCTACTTGCTGAAAAGAGGTTCAAGATTTATTGAACCCAAGGTTGAATGATCTTCCATTTTCGATTCCACGCCACAAAACTCGGATCGATAATCTGAAGTCTGGAACTCGATTCAATTTTTGATTCGATTCGTTCATCGGATTCGTCGAGCGCGAATTGGCCATCACAGATTTCTGCGGATGAAACCCAGCAAACATTTTCATTTTTGTCCAGATTCGCAATTACGTTTTTCCGGTAGACTTCAACTGGAGTGAATTCGACCTTTACGGTTCGCGAAGACTCACTTTGCGAATCTGTGGACGACGCGTCAAAGCCTTTGTCGGCAATGTGTTGTTCATCGTTGAAATCACCAAAATCGACCCTGTCTGCTCCAAACTCTTCCGCGTCGATTTCGACATTTAACATTGCCATTTTCCCGACAAGGAAATCGGTTTTGCGATCGAGGTCCAATCGCCATGCGACCTCTCGGGCGAGTGTTTCACTGCCTACTTCTTTTTCTAGCCGTTGCGATATGATGAGTTCCCAACGGTCGGCCGCTGGATTCTTGATGACCAACCAACGCGTGGTTTCGGATTCAATTCTCCGAATAAGTGCGATAGAAAAATGAATCGGTTTGCTCACGTATGGTTGTCGTCAAGGTTGTTCACGGCGAATTAGCTTGCCTGTTCACGTTCGCCTGTTTAAAGACCGAAATTCCAACACGTTTTCAACCATTGAACGACGAATGAACAGGAACGTTCTATGATATTTCTTGTGGGTCAGGCATCCCACCGTTTAAATGCCTGTATTTAGATATGTGAATTAGATATCTGGAAAAATCTCTTGCGCCAGTCCTTGGCGTTTGATCAAGCTTCTCATTCGACTGATAAAATCGAATTTGAAATTAGCAACTTGCTGCTCAGTAATTTTTAATGCTTCTGAAGTTCGTTTGTTGGACCAACCTCGGACCACTAATAACTCAATGCACTTCAGCTTTGCCCAGTCGCCGCGTTCCTGCCACCGAACGACTTGATCCTCGAGCGCTTCTTTTAAAGCAACCTCTTCAAGGTTTTTTCGTTCCCCACTCCGAGCGATTGAGCTGGCGGCACGGCCTGGTCCTGTGATTTGCCACTCACCGGAGGAGTCTTTTGAGCCGGACGAAAATGGAACGGAAGGGCGTCGCCCTTCACGCCGCAGGTGGTCGGTCAACTTATGAGCACAAATCGAAAACAGATAGCTTTCCAGCGATCGTTTCCCATCGAAATTGGGGAGGCTGTTAAGAAACCCGATGAACGCTTCTTGCACAATATCGCGACTAGCCGAACGGTTTGATAATCGGCTTTCGACAAACGCCAGCAGCCGTCCTTCAAACTGATTGATCAATTCTTTCCAGGCATCTTCGTCTCGATTTCGGATTTTTTTGATCAGCAGTTGGTCAGCTTCCGCCTTGGTCGTCATGTGAAATACTCTTAAATCCAGTCAAGCTGCAACCCGAAATAGGTCGCTGCGCAAATGATTCCCAGTATCACGATCCCACCCAAAAACTGCAACCGACCTTGATAAAAGCCACTGGTTGCAGAATTGAGTTTCAAGGTGCCAAAAAGAAATCCAATCACCAGTAGTAAGCCAGCTGAAACCAATCCGATTTGCATCAGTCGGCTGGATTGCCGTTGTTCGATCCACGTTTGTTCGGCTTTTTTTCGAAAGCCTTGGTCGAAGCTCAGAGTGGCGTAGTACATTTCAGCCGGTGATTGCTTGCCTGTAACAGAGTCCGTCCCCGTCACGGTTGCTTCATGCGTGACGACGTTCATTTTTCGTAGTTCATCGACGCTGAAGCGTACATATTGACTGGCACCATCGCCTAGTTTTAGACCGACGTAATCAGCAACTCTTTCCAATATCAAGTCTTCCGACTCATTTTGTAACTCGATACCATAGCCCGCCTCAGAAATAGAAATCGTATCGGTGCCGTTATTTGAGGTGATGTCGGATTCTGCATCGGCAGGAAACCATGCTGGTGCATCGAAAGAGGTCGTTGATGGCCCAACGTTGGTGGTGGGATTGGCAGTTGTTTTGCTCGAAGTGCCTGTCGGAGCGTTGGACGCGTTAGTTGTAGCGGTTTCGTTTTCGGGAAGGGCAGGGGAGCCTGGCGACTCCGATTTGCTAGAGGCTGGAGGCGATGTTGAGTCTCCCGCGGCTTTCGCACCCTCTTGCGCAACGATGCCGGTTACACCAAACGCGAGCACGCAATAGCAAATGACTGCCATTAATGACGAATCTGAATTTTTTTGCCACATATCTATTTTCCTTGAATTCTCGTTGGCGACCCGGTGGTGCAAACGATTTAAAATTGAATCGTTTCGATTCGACGCAAAAGCGGCGCGTATGTTTACATCTCGGATTGCATAACTTCAAACTGAAGCTTTTCACGCTCTTTGGAATTGATCCAAGTGGTCGACATTTGGAGTGAGATCGAAATAGTTCCGCCGATCATGACTGCCCAAAGCAGTGGGAAGCCAGTTACGCATCCGACACCGACCGCGATCACCGTGTGAAGGATCAGGTTTACGATGCTGAATTGCGATTTGCGAAGCGGATCGCCAACCTTCCACCAACGAATAACTGCAAAGTAGACGGCGAAAAACAAGATAAACTTCATCGGCGTTGTGGCGTAATCTGTATTGATTAGCGAGTTTTGCATTTGTGATAAATCACGTGGCATAGGAATCGACTCGATCAGAAACGCGTGGTAAGCAAAGTAGGAAATGATTCCGATTACGACTCCCGCGGTCATTTGAAAAAAGCGGCGTTTCCACTGGTTGTCTTCTTTGGACTCAAACAATTTGGAAAACACAACTCCGGCTGTTGTTCCGATCAACGACGTCGAGACGATCCAGGTGAATAATGAAATCGTCGCAACCGACCCGTCCAGCTCATAGCCACTGAAGCCTAGCCCGATCAAAGCGGATACAGAAATGATCACAGTTGCGACCAAAATCGATCCAAGTGCCTCCGCCAGTTTTTCGGTAAACGGAACATCAAATCTTCGTTCGCGTAGACGTTGTTCAGTCAGCTTTGCACATTCCCGCCTCGAAAAGGGGCGAATGACCGTTGCATTTGGTCGATTTACGGAATCGACATCCCGCTGGAATGCTGCACGTACAAAATAATACAACATGTAACTGCACCCCAAGACAACGCTCAATGGGATCAGCCACTGGGCATTGACCAAAACCAAAATCGCAACGACGGTTGCCAATGCAATCTTGAACGGTGTGCCGCCAACTCCGTTCCACCAGTTTGCGACGCGTTGGAATCCACCGTTGACAGCTTTTGCGATCGGTTCGTTTTGGGCAAACGTCTTGGTGGAGATCACCGAAATGCCATCATGTCCGGTGTTCCCATCATCGATCGCTCTTGAGTCGTAACGGGTCTGCTGATTGCCACTCAAAACATTACAATTTGAGACAACCGGTTTGCCGTCGGCGACGGGGCGAATATTGGGTTTGGGCCGTGAGCCAGCTTGGGAATGGTCATTTAGATCACCCAGCTGAATTTCATCATCCGAGATGTACATTGGCTCATCGTCACGAATGAACATCGGTTCAATTCGGGCATGCGAAGGCATGGGATCCGATGCTTTCGCGGTAGCCGGTGATTCTGTTTGATTTGGGTTTTTGTCGGCGAATTGGGTTCGATTTCCATCCCAATCCAAAGCGATTTCAAGATCTTGGACACTGGAAAAGCGAAGTTCCGGGTCCTTTGCCAACGTTTTTGCGATCACGCTGCGGAATCTTTGCGGAACAAACTCGAGATCAGGGCTCGCAGTCAAGTGTTTCATGATAATCTCTTGTCCGCTTTCACCATCAAACGGAACTTGTCCGGCAAGGATTTCACAAAGGATGATTCCAAGCGAGTAGATGTCGATCTCCTTTCCGTAACTTCCTTTTCCGATTTCCGGAGCCATGTAATGGAACGTCCCGACCGACTCCGTTTGCCCATCTCGTTTACTGGTTGAGATGAATTTTGATAGGCCGTAATCACCGATCTTTACGACTTGTTCATCTTGATCATAGAAAATGTTTCCAGGCTTCAAATCGCGATGCACGATTCCGTGATCGTGAAGGTAGTTCACACCAGCTAAAATTTCCGAAAACCACTTCTTGGCTAATTCGAGTGGGATTCCGTTTGGATTTCTTTCCAATACATCACGAAGGCTTTCTCCGGGAACGTACTCCATTACGACCCAACTCTCGCCTTCTGCATCTTGGCGAATGTCCCACAGAGAGATCAAATTAATGTGTTTAAGATTGAGGCATTGAGATACGCCGCGGATTTCGACATCCAGATTGCGTTGAATCCGTTTGAGTGCAACTTCTTTGCCCGCATCGCTAATTGCAAAATAGACTTCGCCAAAGCCACCGATTCCGATGCCTCGCTTGATCGTGTAACCATCAAGGGCAGTTGATCCACTCTGGTAAGTGAACCGGCGTGGTTTGGGTTGTGTTTTTTTTTCCACTTGCTGCTCGCCGACAAAAGCATTGGTATCTTCTTCAATGGAGATTCCATCGGAGTCAGTTGGCTTGTTTAATCCGTCATTGCTCAAAATGTTACCGTCAAAAGCGTGGTTATCTGTCTGATTAATCACTTCGGCCTCAATTCTTATTATGACGTTAACGGCTCAAGTGTCATGGAAAAATCTTCACCTTCGATATGTGAATTGTTGCGAACTTCAGTTTTTCCGGAAATCGGACGCCCGTCGACCGAAATCGCA
>CAJQQR010000233.1 GCA_905480545.1 uncultured Pirellulaceae bacterium | reverse complement strand
GCAGGAAGAAACGAACGCTTGCCCGAATTTTTCGTTGTAAATCGTCCGAGGAATATTGGCGATGCAGAGCACGTTCAACACAACGATTGGAATCGCCCAAATCGCATTTTTTACTTTGGAAATCACGTGCGGATTTTCAATCAATGTCATCATGGAGACCAACACATAAACCACCATGAATATGCCCCAAGTGTGCCACAGCCATGACTTGAGATGATTCCGTATTTCCGCAGTCGTTTTCAAAAACAGGAACATCGTTCCGTGCATTGCAAACGCAGCAATCGCAAGCGCACCGGTAGCCAGTGGATAGGCACCGAAAAGGTCAAAAAACGTCCCGGTGTAAACTCCGCGTTCGTCAAGAGAAACTCCTGCGATCAAGTTCCCGGCAGCCACGCCAAACACCAACGTCCCCATGAAACTAGAGCCGAAAAAGCCGCAGTCCCAAAACAACCTCCAGCCAGTTGCTTCAACCTTATTTCGAAAATCAATGCTAATTGCCCGTAGGATCAGGCAAAACAGCAGCAACATGATCGGTAGGTACATTGCCGACATGATCGTCGCGTACGCTTCCGGGAATGCGGCGAAAAGCGCACCGCCAAACGTGACCAACCAAACTTCGTTTCCGTCCCACAACGGCCCGATTGCTTTGATTGCTACGTTTCGTTCTTTTTCGCCACGTAAAATGGGCGAAATAATTCCAACGCCTAAATCGAATCCGTCCAACACCGCGTACCCAGCGAGCAGAACACCGATCAGACCAAACCAAATTAAGTTCAGATCCATTACTTCCCTCCTGTCAAACTCTTGGTAACTTCAGGATGGGGAGCTTGCATACCGGATTGAATTGGGCCTTTTTGAATTTTCCGATTCAAAATAAAAAGCCATAGAATTCCAAGCAAAAAGTAAATCACGCCAAACATCACAATCGATATCAAGACTTGTTCCGAAGTGATCGCCTTGGAAACTGCGTTATTCGTGCGAAGCCCTAATTCGTTTTCATAAATGAATTGTCCATTCGCGTCGACAACCCGCTCACCAGTTTCGTCGACCTTCAGTGGGGCCTGAACGATCCATGGCTGCCGCCCAACTTCAGTTGCGACCCAACCTGCTTCATTACCAGCAATCGCCGGAATGATCGAGAAAACGAACAGGAACATCATCCAACGTTGACCAAACAGTGTTCCGCGAAACAGGAAAAACGTCGCGGTAACAGTCAGCAGCGTTAATCCGACACCCGTCGCAATCATGATGTGGTAAGCGAAGTATGGAATCTTTACCGGAGGTCGATCCTCCTTTTTGAATTTGTCTAAACCAATGACTTCGTGTTCGAAATCCTCGTGTAGCAGAAAACTCAAACCGCCCGGGAGCGCAACGTTAAAGTCGATCTGCTCTGTTTCTTCATTTGGAATTCCAATCAAGC
Source organism: uncultured Pirellulaceae bacterium (assembly GCA_905480545.1). Lineage (GTDB taxonomy): Bacteria > Planctomycetota > Planctomycetia > Pirellulales > Pirellulaceae > JABAAE01. The sequence goes on along the minus strand of CAJQQR010000233.1, from coordinate 3,366 downwards.
TCATATCAGCTTGTCCAGTTTCGAAATGCCCTTCAAAAGCGGCCAACTTTGCGGGTTGATAGGCGTAAACCATTTTCGCCTGAAAATGTCCGCTGACAAACATTGCCAGGCAACTCGATAGCGCCAGGAATAGAGCACCACCAAACGACTTCTTGGCAAACTCGACGTGCTTTCCTTTCAACAAATAGTAGGCACAAATGCTGAGTACCAAAAACGAACCCATGATAAAGCACCCTAGCCAAACGTGAATCAATCGATGAACCGTTGAAGGATTAAAAACCATCGCCCAAAAGTCTACAATTTCCGCCCTCATGATCGGAACACCGTCGACAAACCACGGCGCTCCATTGCGCGTCATCTGCACGATCTCATGACCGGCGGGTGTCTGCTGCCAACTGTTCGCGACGGTGATCCATATGCTGCTAAAGATCGATCCTAAAGCGACCATGCATGCTGAGAAAAAATGAAAAGCGTCGCTAACCTTCCCATGTCCATAAACAAGGATCGCTAAAAAACCGGATTCCAAGAAAAAGGCAAAAATTCCCTCGGCTGCCAGGGCCGATCCAAAAACATCGCCAACGAATCGCGAATACATTGCCCAGTTCGTTCCAAATTCGAACTCCATGACGATGCCCGTCGCTACGCCAATCGCAAAATTGACTCCAAAAATCCCTGTCCAAAACCGAGCAGAATCGATGAAAATGGACTCTTTTTTCCAGAGGTACATTCCTTCAAGATATGCGATGATAATACCCAACCCGATCGTCAACGGGGGGAAAAGATAGTGAAACATGATCGTCAGCGCGAATTGAATTCGCGACAACATCACCACATCCAATTCGGCAATCATGAGGTCCTTTGTAAAGGCTTACAAGCAGATCAAGTTGGTGCGGAAGGCGACTCAAATCCGTCGAGTCGCCCGTCAACAACGACTCTATTAAAGGAGATTTTTCACATTTAACATAGGCTTGTCTCAGGTATTCGACGATTTGTCACACGACCTAATGCTTTTTTGGCACGCTTATTCCGAAACAACTTAAAAAGCCCAACTCAAATCACCCTAATTCGTGTAGTGACGAATGAACATGTTGTTCTGGACCCAAAACACCTTACTGTACGCTCGCTGCAATTTGACTCGGTCGGCGACTTTCAATTTTAATTTGGAAATTGCTTTTGCGAACTGATCATCAATAAACCCAAGTAATGCTGTAATCTGAACGATAGGAACGGCCCGTGTCGGACTCCCTTTGTGGGGAGTGTGAATGTGCCCAATGACATCAAGCAACACCGCGAATGTTTCATCTCCGGCCGGGGTGCTTAATTTCGCGAAATATTCCTTCAGTTTCTTCCGACGGAAATGAATCTGTGCATGATTCAAGCTGACGTTGTCGACAGACTCTGGTGCATTTCCTTCGAATCCATGATGCTTGGGAACAAAATGCCGCTTCATCCAGTCAAAATCGAACATCTTTTGGTAGACGCGTTTTACGATTGTCTCAAGATGGGGTTCGATCACGCTATGGAATTCTCGTAGAGCGGCAAAGTCATTTTCTCCCAATCCGATCACTTTTGCGACGTAATCAAATCGAACACCTCAAAAAATCGAATCAATCGTCAATGATTCTTCAGATTTCAAACCTCTGTACAAAATTAGACGTGCGTTGCCGCACGATTGAACCGCCGCAACCCGCACAGAGCACATGGATTATCGCACCAGCTTTTTAATGAAAACGGATTTTGGATGCACACGGCCATTGTTGGCAGCGCATTTTAAATTTGATGATGACTTGAGTAAGTTTCAAAGAAGGCGCGCGTCCTTCCACTCGGAATCCAAGCCGTGTTTTAGAAAGAGCGTGTTTTTAGAAGGAACTTCACGAATAACGAAAACTGCGTCATTCGCTTTCCTTGATCGTTCCGTCGGGATAGCGTACGGACAACACTGGTATTTTCGAGTGACGCACGATACTTTCTGCTACGCTACCCATCAAAAGACGGGTGATACCCGACCGACCATGTGTACTCAACACGATTAAATCGCACATTTCTTCCTCAGCATATTTCAGCACTTCTTCTGCGGCATCACCCTGCAAAATCACGTGATCGACATCAATGCCAGATTCCGTCGCGTTGATCTCAGACAATTGTTCCTGATGCCGAGCCATGAGCGCCTCCAATTCGCCGGCAGCAAAGGACACTTCTCGTGGCAATGGGGGCGGACCCACATGGACAAAAATCAACTTTGCCGCGGCCAGTTTAGCAAGCGAACTCGCCAACGCGATCGCGGCTTTACTGTTTTCTGATAGGTCTATTGGACACAGGATTTTGGTAAACGAATTCATCTTCGCCTCAACTCTTCATTGTTTCTAGTTTCTATATTCAAACAGCTGCAAGCAGTGTGCCAAGTTAAATTCATCGGCAAATCGCCCTCACCCTCTTCATTGTCCAACCCGCAGTCCCAAGTGACATTTTCAACCGCCAAAACGCGTCTTGGAAGTGAGCACATGCCGTTGAAAAGCGTCATGAATGTCTGGAAAAATGCAGAGTCCGGCAAAACGACTATTCACCGTCCATCCGAATCGGCGAAACAAACCCACTTGGCTTTACAGCAACGACCGAACATTCGATCGAATCCAAGATTTGCTCCACCGTATTACCCATAATAAACCCTAACGCACCACTTCGCCCTACTGTGCCAATGACAACCAAATCGACCGCCTCCTCTTTGACAAATCGAGGAATGACTGTCGGAGCATATCCCTTGATCAGGTGCACGTGATCGTGGTCCGCGTTGCATCCCTGGGTTTTCAGGAACTGATCGAGCAATTTTTTAATGTGTGCTTCACGACCGTCTTTCATCCTTTCAAAATCGGCTGTTGGCATTCGTCCCTCTAACAGCTGTTCAGCGTCAATGGTCCATGAGTGAACGACCGAAAACCTCGAATCATTTCGGGCACGAATATCTTCGGCCAATTGAAAAATGGTTTGGTTCAATTCGGCGTCGACAGAATCTCCAGTCGAAGTATCGACACATGCCGTAACATGCTTGACGGGAGGAACAGAATTTGGCCCGACAAGATGCACAACGCAAGGGCATTCTCGCAACAACCGAATTCCAGTCGTTCCAAAAAATCCCTTTCGACCACTCTTTGCCCCTTTCGCGATTCGCATGACCAAATCGTGCTTTCCTCTGAGCACTTCACGAATGATTTCTACGGAGGTTTTGCCGACCAGTACTTTGGTTGAAACCTCAACCCCCGCCGCGCGGATGGGTGCGGCAACCGCCTCAAGCTGCTCTTTTTTCTCCTGGACGACCAATTCCAACATGTGCTCATGATCACTGACGAGCAATTTTGCCGCCCATGAAAT
>CAJQQR010000232.1 GCA_905480545.1 uncultured Pirellulaceae bacterium | reverse complement strand
GCGAACTGCATGCTATTTCAGGTGAATACGTGCACCCATTTTTTTCAATTCGTCTAATTGAGTGGTCTTCGCCACCTCGCTCAGTTTACAACCCTTTAGATGCAAATTCCAAAACGGCGAAAACCGGGTTTCACCAGCGGCATCTTTCTTTGCCATCTCGACCAAAACGCCAAGATCGTTGACCTTACTTTCTTCCATGTTGACGCGTTTCAAATTCGTCAATGCGCCCAACGGCGAAAGGTCACTCACGGGCGTTTTTGCAATATTCAAGCTGTCAAGAAACCGCAAGCCACTAATCGCCTTTAAGTCCGATACCGGATTGCCTTGCAGGTACATGGACCACGCCTTCGTATAATTCGCGACAACCGAGATGTCAGTGATTTTGTTGCCACCCACGTAGAATGACTTCATGTTGTTGAAACCCGACAACGAATCAATTTTTTCGATTTGATTGTTGGAGAGGTCAAGATGTTGAATCTTCTTCAATTCTTTGAGCGGTGTCACGTCAACGATTTTGTTGTCACTTAAGATCAGTTGCTGCAAAAGATCCAACCCTTTAAGCGGCGAAATGTCAGAGATTTCGTTTTTCTCGAGTCGAATCGACCGGAGACTGACGCACGCTTCCAAGCCCTTCAAGCTCTTGATTGCCTTCCCGACCCCACTGATCTGTGAAATATTCTCAACATCCTTCGCGACCAACGGAGCTGTCCCATCCCTTTTCTCGAAAACTTCTCGCCGCACGACGGCCTCTAAATTTTTATCGGGGAATAAGTCTTCGGCAAAAAGACTTGCCCCCTGCTGGGCAAGGAATGCAAAACCAAAAAGACCAAAAATCAGATTGTAAGATTTCATTACGCGGCAATTCGTCATCAGGTGGTGGGATAGTTTGGGTGAGCAATGGCAAAACAAAATCCAAGCGTTATCCTCTTAGGTTAATCTCGGTCTCCGTTTCGTTCCATCCACCAATTAAAATTCTCTACTTTTTATGATTGCAGAAATCATATCGATCGGCGACGAAATCACGTCTGGGCAACGCCTGGATACGAATAGTCAGTGGATTAGCCAGCAGCTGGGTGATCTTGGCATCCAAGTCATTTACCACTCTACCGTCGCAGATTCGTTGCCCGCCAATGTTGAAGTCTTCCAAATTGCGCTCAATCGCGCCAATCTTATTATTTGCACTGGCGGACTCGGTCCCACTGCCGATGATCTAACCCGAGTTGCGATCGCTGAGGCTATGGGGGTCGAGTTGTATCATGACCCCGATTCATTCGAGCATATCGAGTCATTGTTTGCCAAGCGAAATCGGCCAATGCCCGAACAAAATAAAATCCAGGCCGATTTTCCGAAAGGAACCATTCCGATATTTAACCGAAACGGTTCTGCACCAGGAATCTATCTGGAAAAAGCAGATGGATTAACATCGACCTACTTGATGGCGTTCCCCGGCGTTCCTGCGGAACTTAAGGAAATGTTTGAGGAGTTTGCACGGCCAAAACTTTCCGAGATCCTTGGCGATGGGAGAAAGATCATTGTCCATAAGCCCATTCGGTGCTTTGGAATTGGCGAAAGTGATCTGGAATCAAAATTGCCCGATCTAATCAAACGTGGCCGGGATCCCCAGGTCGGAATCACTGCAAGTGCTGCGACGATCACTTTGCGGATTTCGGCAGAAGGAAAGACAGACACCGAGTGCCACGAAAAAATCGATGAGACCGAAAAAGTGATTCGTGCTCATTTGGGCGATATCGTTTTTGGTGTCGATGATGATCAACTGGAAGATGTTGTGACGCGAGAACTAAAAAATCGCAAACAAACTTTGGCGATTGCGGAAGTTGGTACCGGTGGCTTTTTGTCCAACCGATTCTCAACAGCCGACCGGAATGGTGAAGTTTTTGTCGGTGGCTGGATCGCTCGAAATACCGACGCAATCCGACGGTTGAGCCAGATCGAAATTCCAATCGAACGAACGGCGGAACAATTGGCCATTGAAGTTCGCCAAAAACTTGGAAGTGATTACGCAATCGCAATCGACGCGTTCCCTGACGATGAAAACGACGAACTGCAAATCGCGATTGCCACAGAACAGGAGACCGTTTCCGCAAAAAAACCATTTGCCGGCCATCCCTCGATTCTGCTCCCCCGTGCGGCCAAACAGGCCATGAATCAATTGCGACTTTGGTTACTTAAGAACATTGAGTTTTAAATCGAACCCATTTTTCATGCGCCGTGGATGCAGCTTCTGATTGCAACGCAGAAACCTTGAACAGGGCAAGAAACAAAAAAAGCGGATAATCTCGGCAGCATCAATCCAGCAAAACCCCTCTCCGATTTCCACTGAACCCACGCCAACCGAAACGGTCCGCTACTAAATGAACGGATAAGCCCTCTGAAGGTACTCACAATTTGAAAAAAAAAATCAGCAATCCAATCAGGCAACGCTAAACCCCAAAAAAGCAATCGACAGAAATTTGGAAATCCCGGATTTCACCGGGTAATGGCCGCAGAAACTTGTGAAAAAAACCCACGCATCAGGGAAAGCCCTATCTCGAAATCAATAACGGCAAAGATAGAAACTTAAATTTTTTCTAAACGATCTTGGCCTATTTTCGGGTTTTTGGTAAATCCGCGAAAATAGGTGAGTGCGATAGTTTGAGGAAGGATTTCCATGAGTGAATTTTTTATGACCAATCGATTGCTGGGCGTAGACGTATCGGTGAGAGCAATTAGCGTCATCGTCTTGATTTGCGTGCTATTTTCGGTCGTTATTCAATCGGCAGAGGCGGTTCAAACGGTTGCCCAGCGGGTCGCCCAGCAAGAGGAACCGTTTATCGATACGAGCGAATGGGTCCAGAGCACCTCTCCCTTTGGCGACGCCTATGATCAAAACTTCATTACGGAGACGATTGTCCGGGGATACCGAGGCGCGGATTCTGAACGATCCATCTCGCCAAATTATCGCGACGAAGCGATTGAATTTTCCAAAGAAAGCAAGATCCAGCCGATTCACTACGCAAGCAGCCCAACCAAACCCGCTGCTGCACAGGGAAACCTGACCACGCAAGTAAACTTTAACTCGAGCGAGCAAGCGTCAATTCGACCGATTCCCGATGCCACGATTAACGCGGGCGACAACCACGCCCAAGCTAACCCACAATTCGCCGATACACGGAACCTTTCCACCAACAGCTATGGCCAAGGTTATGCACCGCCGGGGCTTGCTTCGCAAGCAAGTTACGTGCAACCCAGCTACGCACAGCCGTTCTATCCGCAAGGCAGTTACAATCAAACGCAAAACTATTTCGCGTCCAACGTAACATCCTCCAATCCGTCCCCGTATCAAATCAGCTCTGCTTATGGTGGCTACCCGGTTAATTACTTGCCTACCAATTACGCAAACCAGCCCAATTCTCAGCAATACCAAGCTCCCCCATCGACGTATACTTCGATGCTAACCAACTGTTGCGATCCGGTTTACCAACCGACACAGTTCACCACACCCAACGTCAATCCAAATCCAAGTGCCCTGCAGACTTATCCGCAATATGGAGGTTCCAATTATGGATTTGGCGGGACACAACCGCACCAGCGAACGACATGGGTACCAGTCATTCCGCTCCGCTCGATGCCGTACGGCACCTACCTTGGACAAGGCATCATTGGACAACCAGTCGCTTATGTCGATGGAGAGCCAGTGCGAAACTTCGTCCGATATATCTTTCCCTGATTTGGAAATCATGAAGCTCTCATCCGTTATAGATTTTCTGGAAATTTTTGCGCCGCCACACCTGGCAGAAGATTGGGACAATGTCGGCCTCTTACTTGGGGATCGAGCATCAGACTGCCGTTCGTTGATGACCTGTCTCACGATCACCCCCGACGTTGTCGAGGAAGCGGTTGATGGCTCCGTCGATCTGATTGTCGCTCACCATCCGCTACCCTTTCATCCCCTAAAGAAAATCACGGCGGACACCGTCGTTGGCTCGATGATTCTGAAAATGGCAAAAGCCAATATCGCCGTCTACAGTCCTCATACAGCTTTCGATTCAACTGCCAACGGTATCAACCAATCGATTGCTGAAAAACTGAATTTGGAGGAAATCACCGCGATCCAAATCATTGACGGCAACAGCCCAGATCTATCCAATGACATTCAACAATCCAAAACCGATAACAATCAAACCGTTCCCAACGGAGTGTTCGGTGTTGGACGAATGGGGCGTCTCGTCACGCCGACGACTTGCATCGAAATTTGTGAAAATCTAAAAGTCCTTTTTGATTTAAAGCTGGTGCAGTTTTGCGGCGAGCTGGATGCCGTGGTCACAAAAATTGGTATTGCATGTGGAAGTGCCGGACAATTTCTGAATGATGCAAAACAAATGGGTTGCGATGCATTCATTACGGGCGAAACCAACTTCCACACGTGCTTAGAATCGATCGCAAACAGAACGCCCATGTTTTTGCTTGGGCACTACGGCAGCGAACGATTTGCAGTCGAATTGCTTGCCAAAGTTCTTTCGGAAGAATTCCCGCAGATCCCGATTTGGCCCAGTCAAAACGAATCCGATCCGATTCAAAACGTTTTGTAGCGCAGTTGCTACCAACCGAGCGATGACCACGATTTTTGTTTTTTTACTGGTCAAACGATCACGCTTTCTTGCAGGCGGCCTTCGGCTGTACTTCTTCACCTGCTCCTTGAAGCAGTAAAGGACTGCAGCACACCCTTGAGACTGGCGTTTTGATGAAATGGGCAACTGTACCCCGAATTTGACGATTCAAAGTGGATAAATCGCAAGTTGACGCATCGATCGCTCGTCTTAAAATGAATCGGCGGTGTATAAAAAGACGAATACAGCGTAACTGTCTGCGTCGATGCCAAGACATGTTGTGTTTTAAGCTGAGCATCCCCGCGACTCTACTCAATTTTGGAATTTGTACCCATTGGAAACCGGACTCAAATGACTCGGACACTCACGGCCTTGCCCATTTATAACGAAGCCAACACGGTCAACGCCGTTTTGGATGAGGTGCTCAAATACAGCGATGATGTGTTGGTGGTTGACGACGGATCCTCTGACGGCACATCGGAACTATTGAAGCAACGGGACGACATTCAAATGGCCGCCCACTCGGAAAACAAAGGCTACGGTGCGGCTCTCTTCACTTCGTTCGACTATGCGGCAAAAAACGGTTACGACATTTTGGTCACGATCGATTGCGATGGCCAGCATCAGCCTGGATTGATTCCTGACTTTGTCACTGCTTGTGAAGCGGACGGTGTCGATTTGGTTTCTGGAAGTCGTTATTTGAAAAAATTCGAGGGTGACAGCCAACCTCCGGAGCAAAGATTAAAGATTAATCGCAAGATCACTGGCTTGCTGAATGAACGTTTGGGATTTGATTTGACGGATGCGTTTTGTGGCTTCAAAGCTTACCGTGTTGAAACACTTGCGAAAATGAAATTGACGGAACCAGGTTATGCGATGCCACTTGAGCTTTGGGTCCAAACCGCTTGTCTAAAACTCAATGTCGTGGAGCATCCAATCCCATTGATTTATCTTGACGAAAAACGATCGTTTGGAGGCAGTTTGGACGATGGCGAGCAGCGACTTCGCTACTACGTTGAAGTCATCAATCGAAGTTTGAAAGCACTGCCTAACAATTGTGGGCAACTTGCCAAAATCGAGCTTACTGTTTGAGGCATGAGTGAAGTAGATAGCTACACAACAGTTCGTGCTCCGCTGAAAAACGGTGAGGTTGTAGTTTCACCTAACAGGCGTCTACCGATGCTCGTTTCTGCAAACAAACGGTTGCTGCAAAACGACTTCCGTGTTGGCCGATCCAACGCAAGCTCAATTCGTGAAGAGTCTCGAGCCGAACTATTGAAACTTGCGGCCAAATACACGCGCCAATACGCTCCCAACATTACGATTCCAACTTCGCCAGAAACGATTTTCGTTTCTGGTCACCAACCCGAATTCTTTCACCCGGGGGTTTGGTTCAAGAATTTCTTGCTTTACGGACTGGCTAAAAAGCATAATGGAATCAGCATCAATCTTGTCATTGACAATGATGAATGCAAATCAACATCCATCCCTGTTCCAGCCGGATCGCTGGACAACCCGAAAACTGTGGATGTCCCGTTTGATCCACCGGGTAAGGCATTGCCGTTTGAAAATCGTTATTGGTCTGAAACCCAAACTGCAAAAAACTTCCAAGTAAGGGTACAGGAGACATTTTCAGTTGGTCACAGTTCAGATCTACTGCTTGATCAAATTTGGCCGAGGATACTTCCTGAGATCGAGCCCAGTCCAGGAAAAAAAGAGGCGTCTCTGAAAAAAACACTTGGTCAATCGGTGGCGCAAGCTCGACATCAAGTTGAGATCGCAAATGAAATTGGAAACCTCGAAGTGCCGCTCAGCCAGATTTGCCGCGGCAAAGGGTTTCAGCTATTTCTCTCGGCCATACTTCAATCCGCTGATCATTTTCACGCGACCTACAACGCAGCGATCCAAAAATTCCGCACGGAAAACAAAATCCGTAGTAAAACGCGTCCGGTGCCCGAACTGGTCAGAAATGAACAATGGATCGAATTGCCGTTTTGGATTTGGACCGGTGATTCACCTGAACGGGGTCCGCTCTACATCCGGTGTGAATCCGTTGAGGAAGATCGATGTCAAATCTTCCTTTCTGATTTGGATTCAATCAAGCTACAGTTACGGTCGGATGCTTTGGTTGACGAATTGTCAAAACTCGCCAACGACGAATCGAACGACGGAATCACGATTCGTCCGCGAGCGCTGATCACAACGATGTTCGCCCGGCTCTTCTTAAGCGACGTTTTCATTCATGGAATTGGCGGGGCAAAGTACGACGAGCTTACCGACGAGATCATTCGCGAATTCTTTAAAATTAATCCACCGCAATTTCTAACAGCGACATCAACCAACTGGCTTCCGATCGAATTCACCCCGCCGAATACCGATGAAATAGCGAGTGCAAAACAGCAAGTTCGCGAAGCAATTTTTCATCCGGAAAAATCCGAAAATGAATCAGACGAATTCGTCGAGTTGGCGAATCGCAAAAGCAAACTGCTCTCAGATATCCCGAGAAAACGAAACCGAAAGCAATGGCACAGTGAAATATCGTCGGTAAATCAACAACTCTCCGAATTGAACTCTGTCGAACGAAAAAAGGCAGATTCAGAATTGAATCGCCTTATCGACCGACTGCGAATCAGCAAAATTCTTTGTTCAAGAGAATACAGCATTCTTCTGCATCCGGTTTCCTTAATTCAGACTTTATCTGAGCAAGTTGACAAAGTTTTGATGAACGCTGATTGAAACTGCAGCGTCATTGGTTGATATTGAACGCTTGAGGCAAATCGCCCGTCAGAACGATTCGACGCGGAAACCCGAATTTCCGACAACAGAACCCCGAATCTGTTAATGACGGATTCGCTCGTAGTTAGACCGTTCGCCGATTCAGACTTGCCGATCAAAATGCCCACAATCACGAACAAAGTCGAGAGACCCAATGTTCAACACTGAGCTTCCTTCCAAGGACTACAAAATGCATTTGTCGACGTTTTCCAACGCGGTACTCTATGTCTTTTTAGCGTTTTCGCTGTTTGGTTGCTCCAGTCAATCGATTGGTTCCGAATTCGTCAAACTCACCGAAAAAAACTGGGATGAGTTTGTCCCCCAAGGCAAAGAAGTCGATGCAATCTATGGCGACTACGTGCTGCGAAACGATCGAATTGTCGTGATTATTGCCAAGCCCAGTCCGATAAGAAATGCAAACTTGACGATCCGGGACGTTGGTGGATACGTGCTAGATCTAACATCTCGAAACGAACAGAATGACCAGCTTGGCTGCTATTTCCCACTTGCTGGAAAATTCCATTTTCATAGTACCGAAAAAATCTCAATAGTGGTCGACGGGCAGGACACTTCAACAGGCGATACAAAAGGGAAAACGATTACCGTCAACATTGCTTCTTCAACTGGCCCGTCTGGTCAAAAAGCGATTCTTAGCTACACACTGAAGGACGGCGCAGCTTGGCTGAAAATTGATCATCAAATAACCAGTGGAAACAAGCAACTTTCATCTAAAACGTTCACCGATTCGATTCGCGCTGACCGTTCTTTCCAATTCAGTATTGACAAGTCAAATCAGCTATTTATGGCAAACGATGATTACTTTCGCCAATGTTACGGGATTCGTATTCCATCGGGAAAAATAGCCAAAGGAAACGGGCGTGCTGCCCTTATTCATTTTTCACCTGAAAAGGAATCAACGACCCGCTATTTAACTTCCGGTTCCTCAAAACTCAGTGTGCTCGGACTGCATGCGCAGGCATCAGGAACCGCGGTAGCACCTGTCACGGTCAATGTGGAAGACCCGAGGGGCGGAGTTCGCAATGCAATCGTTGAAATCCTCAACGGAACGGGTTCAATGCTTGGATCCGCCCGCACCGGGGCTCGCGGTGATGTTGAATTCGCCTTGCCCAACGGAACTTATACAGCGACTGTTGACTCTATTGGCCAAACAAAACAGACGCGTCGTTTTGGAGTGCTCAACCAACGTGTCGTGAATATTCGAGTCAAACAAGAATCAGCTCCTCCGATCGTTTCGGCGAAGATCACCGGTGAGGACGGAGGGAGCATTCCTTGTAAAGTCGCTTTCTACGGACGCAACGCAACGGCGGATCCGAATTACGGCCCCGATTCAGCAGCCAATCCGGTCAAAAACCTGTTCTACTCTCACAATGGCGAATTTGACCTTGATATTGAACCGGGCGAATATGACGTGATCGTTTCGCGGGGACCAGAATACGATGCTGAATTCATGACCATTAAAACCAAAGCGGGAGAAGTCGCGAAGGTTTCGGCCACATTGAAGCGAGTCGTGAAAACCAAAGGCTGGGTCAGTACGGAATACCACAGCCACTCCTCTCCATCAGGCGATAACACCAGCGATCAATTTGGCCGCGTTTTGAATTTGCTGGGTGAGCATTTGGAATTTGCACCCTGTACCGAGCATCAACGAATCGATACGTACGTTCCACACATCCGAAGGCTCAACGCTGAAAAGTGGTTAGCAACTTGTAGTGGAATGGAGCTCACCGGCAATCCCTTGCCATTGAATCATCAAAATGTCTTTCCATTGGTCCACAAACCTCGGACTCAGGATGGCGGTGGCCCAAGAATTGACCCGAACCCAGTCGTTCAAATCGAACGGATCGCTTATTGGGACAACAAGAGCGAAAAAGTGGTTCAATCCAACCATCCGAATTTGATTCAAATGGCGGGTGATGCAAATCTTGATGGCGTTGCTGACAATGGTTTTAAAAAGATGTTTGACTTTATGGACGTCATGGAAGTCCATCCGCCGCAGGGGATTTTCAACAAGCCCGATTCGCTTCCTGTTCGCGGCAAACGTGGCAATGTCATTTTCAACTGGATGCAGTTGTTAAACCAAGGCTATCGAATCATCGGCGTCGTCAATACCGACTCACACTACAACTATCATGGTAGCGGCTGGCTTCGAAACTTTGTCAAATCGTCGACCGATGATGCGGGAAAGATCGACACGATGGAGATGGTTCGCAATACAAAAGCCGGCAAGGTTGTAATGTCGACCGGTCCATTTATGGAGGTCTCTTTAACTCCGTCAATGAGCGAACAAAAAGTTGTGTTCGGACCGGGCGATGATGCACTCGTCAAATCTGGGAAAGTTATTTTGTCGGTCAAAGTACAATGCCCAAACTGGCTAGACGTCAATCGCGTCCAAGTATTCGTGAATGGAAATGCATTACCTGAATTGAATTTCACGCGTCGCGGGAACCCAAACGATTTTAAGAATGGCATCGTCAAGTTTGAAAAATCGATCCCCGTAGAGCTCTCGGGCGATTCCCACATCATCGTTGCAACCCTTGGAGAAGGGCTAAAACTTGGTCGTGTCATGGGGCCCAATTTCGGCAATAACCCGCCGTGCGCTGTTGCGAACCCAATATTTGTTGACGTCGACGGGAACGGTTTCCAAGCGAACGGTGAAAAAATCGGCTCACCATTCTTGTTCAAGAAGTAAATCCTTTTTTATCCAAGGGGCGGTAAAACAACCAACGCAACGCCGAAGTGAGGATCGGGGATGGCCGATTTCTCCGCTCGAATCGGCACGTGATGGGATGGTTGCCCCTTATCCGATGTGCCTTTTCCAAGAAATACGAAAATCTCGTTTGCGGCCCAATCACCAGCAAACGAGATTTCGGAATTGCTTTCAATTTTTTTCGATTTGGCATATCGAAAAGTGAATTCGTTAATTGACCGCCTTCAATTTGGCTTTTGTCCGGACGTTCTGGACAGACGATTCTCGTTCGATTCCAAGTGCGTCCCAACGAACTTGAGAGGGCTTCAAATTCGGACGGCTGTCTTCCAGAAAACTGGCTTGTAAAACCGCTGAACCATTCTGCAGCTGAGTCGTCGGACCTTTGGTCGTCGGCGGAGCAGCTTGGTTCCCGCGTGGAGCTGGGATGCTGTTACGATTTGCATCGGGCAAGATCTCAGTGTCCTGGATTGGATCCAAGCCACCTTCGATCATGGGGCCATCTTCGTAGATAACGCCGTCATCAATCACTTCACCCTCGAAGAACCCATCGCCGTAGCCGGGAATGCCTTCCATGGTTGGATCGGTTCCAACACTAACAACACCAGGTCGAGTGTAGCCATAATTCATTGGCAGACTGGCAGTTCGTTTTCGAGCCAATTCCTCGGCGTCATAGTATGCCTTGTCTGGCCAAGGTCCTTCACCGAATTGAACATTGTAATACTGCAACGTCGTTCCCTTTAAGCGGTGCGTCAATGCGAGGAATTGATTGTAGTTGGCGATACTATCGTGGAAAGCGATCCGGGCG
>CAJQQR010000231.1 GCA_905480545.1 uncultured Pirellulaceae bacterium | reverse complement strand
GTCGTAAACTCGAGAGATCTACATTCTCGTGCCCAACAGCACCAGGAGGGAAAACGGGACAAGCTGGTGAACAACTTGATCGTCGAAAACTGGAAAGCTGACCCGCTGGGCGTCGGTCAAAGTGAAAACGATCAGGATCGCCTCAATGAGATTGCGGAAAAGACTTTGCCCGAAATCATGACCGCGGCGATCAATGGCACAAATGATGCGTATAAGGAAGATAGGCGTCCGACGACAGACATTTTAATGCCGAGCATTTGTGAAGAATCGGTCGGACAATTTTTCCAAATGATGATGCTTGCGACCGTTCTCGAAGGAAGGTTAATTGGTATTAATCCATACGGTCAACCCGGAGTTGAAAAATACAAGGTCAACATGAATCGTTATTTGGGACGATCATGAATTCGACCGTTGCAAAACTTGCCCTTGAAACACATCAAACGCGGCGCACTTAGGTTGTTTCAAACGTTTGGCAAATTTGCGACAACTCGGTAGCTTGAGGAGTTGACTCAAGCTCAATTCGATAAACCAATAGTCAGCATGAAAGCGAAATGCTGAGAAAAACAGATAGATGGAATTATGAAGATCACTTGGCACGGACACGGCACCTGGCAAATTGATGTTGCGGACAAGGTTTTTCTCCTTGATCCTTTTTTCGACGACAATCCGTCTGCTGTGATCAAAGCAGAAGAAGCAAACGCTGATTTCATTTTGGTTTCGCATGGCCATTTTGATCACGTCGCCGACGTTGCATCAATCGCAAATCGTTGCAATTCAAAAGTGATTGCAATTTTTGAGATTGCAAAGTGGTTTTCCGAAAACCACTCTGTTGCTGACACCCTTGGAATGAATATTGGTGGAAAAATCGATCTGGAAATCGCGACGATCAAAATGACACGGGCGATACATAGCTCTCAGTTGCCGGACGGAACCTACGGTGGCGTCCCTGCTGGATTCCTATTCTCTGCCGAGGGGAAAGACATCTACTTTGCTTGCGACACGGCACTTTTCAGTGATATGGATGTGATCAGCACGACCGGTCTCGACTTGGCGGTGTTGCCAATTGGTGATCTCTACACAATGGGTATCGAAGACTCCATCGAAGCGATCAAGTTAACCAATCCCAAAAAAGTGGCGCCCGCACACTACAACACCTGGCCTCCAATAGAGCAAGACGCAGACGCTTGGGCGGCACTCGTTTCGGAGAATACTCGTTCGGAACCGGTGGTTGTGAAACCAGGGGAATCTTTTGAAATTTAAGTCGAGGAAAACAATGATTCCATCAAAAGCAGTCTTTGATCAACGTTACGTTTTAGTATTTCTTGTTGCATTCACATCGCTGCAATTCGGCTCGATCGTAAACAGTGAGGAACTACGCTGGAAATTTGAAAACGGTAGGAAGTTCGATGTGACGATAACTCAGGACACTCGCATTTCAACCGAGGCGAATCGAAACACGATCAAAATTTCCCTGATCTTGGGTTACGAAATGGACTGGGAAGTCATTTCAAATACAAAAAACGGAAACGCAATTGTCCAACAATCGTTTAGGCGAATGACCATCCGACGGGAGCGTACAAAACGTGAAACGGTCGTTTACGACACCGATTCGGAAGCAGAACCAACTGAATTAACGCAACCATTCGCTGACGTTTACGACAAATTAGTCGGTATAAAATTCAAGGTCGAAATGAGTCCTTCAGGACAAATCGTCAATGTAGATGTTTCCAAGGAAGACACCGAAACGATCCGAATGATCCCTGAATCGATGGAGGCAAGAAAGCTTTTTGAGAAACGCGGATTGATGGAAGTTCTCGGTAGTGGCGGTTTTGAGTTGCCGACCAAAGCAATAGAAAAAGGGGATTCTTGGCCCGTGGAGAAAAACAGGCAAATGACGTTTGGCAACTCCACCGTAAAGAATGTCTACACCTACGTCGGATCGGACGATGAACAAATCGCCGTATTCAAAGTCGATGGGACGGCGACGTTGATTCACAAACCGAAAAACGCTGCTGAAAAACCTTTGAAGCTCAAATCGCAAACGCAAACGGGAACGATTAAATTTGACAACGAAGCTGGTCACATCACAACTATTTCAATGTCTCAGGAAATGGAGACGGAAAAACCCTACCGTGAAATGTTGATTGAAACGAAAACCAAAACGATTTCCAATGTGAGAATTTCTCTTAAATAGTTTGCTCACACGCGAACTGTTGAATGCCAGATGGAAGCCAATTAGTTTAAGGCGAAATCGCCCCATCGTTTCGCGGAAATCAGGATCACGTTGATATCGGCTTTTCTATTTCAGGTGCCAGTCGTGACCGTCCGACATCACACTGGCATTAATTTTCTTCAACTGAACCTTCAGCGATTTCAGCAACTGGGGATGATCGTCTGCGATATTTTTCGTCTGGTTCGGATCGGTCACTAAATTGAACAGCTGAAAGTTTTTGTATTTTCCCGATTTGATGATCGGAATCCACTCTTCGCGAAACATGTTATTTGTTGTGACATCGTAACCCCGTTCGGCGACCAATGAGTAGTCACCGTCCCGCATCGCGACGACCGGTTTCGATCGCTGCAGGTGCCAGAAAAGTGGTTGATGACGAACAAAATCGTCTTGCTTTCCAAGCAGAATTGATGAAAGATCCGAACCGTCCAAATGCCGCTTCGGCCTGGCGATATCAAGCAAACCACACAAAGTTGGCAAAACATCGACAAGCCCGGCAGGTGATTTACTAATTGCGTCCAATTTAATCTTTCCAGGCCATGAAAAAATTCCTGGCACGCGAATTCCGCCTTCCCAATTTACACCCTTCCGACCTCGCAAACCGCCAGTGCGATCATTTCTGTAGCTGCCATTGTCAGAAGCATAAATGATTAAGGTATTTTTTGGATCCGCAACTTCATTCAGCTTTTTCAAAAGCCTGGCGATCGCACGATCAGTATTGTCAATCGTCCCAGAATAAATCGCCGCGTTGTCGTTTAACGTTCCATATCTTTCGACAACTTCAGCTGGAGCCGCGATGGGAGCATGCGGTTCGTGAAACCATACATTGAGAAAAAATGGCTTTGTCTCGTCACGGCCATTTTCAAGCCAATCGATCGCCTCATCCGCAACCAATTGACAGGAATAGCCCTTTAATATTCCAACCGATTTACCGTTTCGAATAAAATTTTCAGGATTTCGGTGACTGGGTTCAGCGTTGTTCCAAGTCGCAAACCAATGATCAAAACCATGGTCACTCGGTGTGGGCTTATCGTTTTGATCTGTAGGCAATCCAAGATGCCATTTTCCGATATGGGCCGTGGAATAACCATTGGATTTCAACAGCTCGGCGATCGTTATCTCTCGTTTGAGGAGATGCGATTTCTGACTTGGATCGTGAATCCAGCTATAAACTCCGGCACGGATATGATGCCGCCCGGTTAACAGAGTCGCACGCGAAGGAGAACAAACGGCGCATCCGGAATAGAAATCGGTGAATCGGATTCCGTTGCTTGCAAGCCGATCAATGGTCGGTGTTTTAACCGGTCCGCCATAACATCCAATATCCTTGAAACCAAGATCGTCCGCCAACAATATCACAACGTTGGGACGGTCAGACGATTGAACGTTATTTATAGCAATGAAAAACAGGGCCATCGTACAAAAGTAAATCGAGAGCGTCTTAGGGTTTTCCATCATTTATGTTCTTCTCGTATCATTTAGGTTCGAGTCGGGTCTTGGACCAGAATCATAAACGATTAAAAAACAGAATGAACAGTCCTGGACTAACTATGTAAATCAGCATGGCGTTGGATGTCTTTATGATTGTGATAACATTTAGGGATGGAAAATAAAAACATCGCCGAAAACGAACTTAATTTGGAGCCAAATCAACCTCCAATTAAAAATTCCCCAGACAAAGGATCGCTTCGATATTTTGGTCCGGGTTTTTTGGTTGCCGCGGCATTTATCGGACCGGGGACAGTAACGACTGCGATTATGGCTGGTGGAAGCTTTGGATTTCAGCTTTTGTGGGCCGTTGGATTTGCAGTCTTTGCGACCATCATCTTTCAGGAAATGGCAGCACGCCTAGGACTAGTCACCAAAAAAGGATTAGGCGAGGCGATTTCGAGTTTCATCAAGAATCCACAGCTACGAATCAGTATGCTATTGCTCGTATTTGCAGCAATTATTTTCGGAAACGCGGCGTATCAGGCGGGTAATGTTTCCGGAGCAGCGAAGGGACTATCCAACTTCGTTCCAGCCATTCCAAACTTCGTTTGGTTAACCGCTTGCAGTGGTGCTGCAGCAATGATTATTTGGCGTGGAAGCTTGAAATCACTAAAGTACGTCCTAATTTCACTCGTCGGATTGATGAGCCTAACTTTTATCATCGCGGCGATTGCAAGTCGCCCTAGCGTGCCAGATCTTTTTGCCGGCCTTTTCTCGCTTGAGGTTCCTTGGTTCGATCTAAAGGTTTTGATTGCCATCATTGGAACGACGGTTGTCCCGTACAATCTTTTCCTGCATTCCAGCGCCGTTGCTGAGCAAAATGCCGAACTAGCAGTTGAATTGCATCAGGAATTCAATCACAAAACCAATTCAAATCCAATGGAATCGAGCTCGTCAGGTGCCCCTAATGATCATGATGAATCAAATGATCAATTCGATGAAGCGTTGATCGCAACTCGCTCGGATACCTGGATGGCCGTGGGCATCGGTGGTTTGGTCACCGCATCCGTTTTGATCACTGCAGCCGGAACCAATGCCGTGAATTTGACTGAAGCTGGCAACGTTTTGGAGCCGATTGTCGGAGCGTCTGGTCGGACGCTATTTTTCCTTGGGTTGTTTGCCGCTGGCTTGACGAGCGCGATTACGGCGCCGCTTGCTGCTGGCTACGCGTATGCAGGATGCTTTGGATTCAAAGCCCATGCAGATTCGAAAGAAGTCAGGAAGGTTGCTATCACTGTGATCGGAATCGGATTTCTGGCAGCAGCCATTTTCGGTAAGAGCCCGAGCCAGATCATTTTGCTAGCTCAAGTTGCGAACGGATTAGTCCTCCCCATCGTTGCAGTATTTTTGTTGACTGTAATGAACAGTAAACAAATTCTCGGGCAATATCGAAATAGCTGGTTTCAAAACCTACTTGGTGGAATCGTCGTGCTTTTCGTAAGTGGTTTGGGCGTTTACCAACTTGCGAAGGCCTTTGGTTTCGTTGCGGCATGATGCCACGACGATGTTCACGCGACATTTACGAACCCAATTTCAGTTTGGGTTTAACCCACGTCGTTTACAAAAACTATCGACAGTTTCCAAAATTACAATTGACGGATTCTTTGGATTCTGAACACTGATAGTTAACCGTGAGATTAGGTTTCGTTTTCCGACTAAACCCACGGGGTTCCAAGCGAAGTTGACCACACTCGCGCCGAAGCTACTAAAATTCAAAGATCAAAATAGGAATGCACGGATGCATCTTTCACTTTTGTTGCTGATTGCTAGTTTTCAAACCACAGGACAGACGCAGAATCCGTCCGTCAAACAAGCAAATGCCGCGCAGGATTCCAGTTCGCCACTCATCGAAAGCGATCAGAAACCGGAACTCCCCGCATCGCGAATCCCCCATTTCCGGTCAGCTCTCAAGACACCCTCTCAACAAGCAACACAATCGCCGGTAGCCCAATCCCCTTCAGCCAACTCGTTTGTGCCGCCACCAACCCAACCGTTTTCGCCTATTCGGAATTCTAATCAGGCACAAACTGCCAACCCGGCGAAACAATCAATCAGTGAGTCGGCCGGATTTAACCCCGTGAATCCGAGTGCTACATCCCCATTGCGTACGAAAACCAGTACCACAACGGAGAGCAATACTCCGTCCGGAGCATTCCTCAAAAACTCACCAAACCAAACGAACTCCAGTACGCCACCATCGTCGATCTTGCCGTCGACGGGTCAACCGAATTCAACACAAATCAATCCGGGGCAACCGGCCGTGACACGATCGCCAGTTTTTTCTCCGACAACCCCTGTTTCAAAAAACGCTGTTTCGAATCCGCCAGCGACCGATGCACAACAGCTGAGCGTACCGAAGGATAGTAGTATGCCGTTGACCCAACCGTCCGGATCATTCTCCAACCAGGGAAACACATTTGGAACAGGCTCCAACCTGCGACAAACCAGTGCGATCAACGGCAACCCAAACAATCCACCTAATTCTGTGCCCAATGGATCCATTTCTAGCAATGCGAATGCGAACGACGCAGTAAATCCCACCCCAACCATCCAACCACGGGGCGTCACCGGAGGCATCACACAACCTGAACGCGGGATGGCTATCCAAGACAGTGTACGACAGCCAAGTCAAACACAAACGCTGCAAGCTCAAACGCTAAATCTTGACACCACATACGACCCAAAACTCAAAAATCTCGCGGAATCAATTTTGCGATCGAATCCCCGTGGTGAGAAAAACCGTGTTGGATTAGCGGATGTCGTTCAGACCGCGCGAAACACCTCACAGCGAAGACAAATCGTGCGTGAGTACTGGACTGGATTTGTGAACCAAGCTGATGCAGATTTTGCGGCTCAAGAACGGAGTATTCTCCAGCAACTTTCTCAACCGAATAATCGATTTGAGCAGGCACTTATTCGCGCTGCGATTCGATCTAGTGAGGCGCGACTTGCCGAGGCCAATCTTGAAATGGCAAAATCGAATTCAAAAATATACTCTTACCTACCCTCACTTGCCAAAGGTCAAGAGCTGGTTTTTGCCGACTTGCCGTGGGTAGGCAAATACAAAACGAATGCCAATCAATTGGCAGCGACCGGTCGATTCACGTCAAAAATCTTAAATGTTGATAAAGCTTTGATTGGTGTCCGTGACCTGATTCAGCTTCGAGCTGCATCGGTTTATGAAAACATGACCGCGTTGCAACAAGCGATCAGTGAGTATCAAAACGGACGAGTCCGACTTTCGGTGGTCGTAATGCTGAACAAAGAAGTTCGAGACCAACGCATTGCGTTTCTAACTTCGGTTCGTGACTACAATATTGCGATCGCGGACTATGCCATTACGGCTTATCCCAACGCGGTAGATCCGCAATTGGTGGCGGGGATGTTGGTCGATACCAAAAAAACGCTTCCCAAGATTGACCTCGTGGCTGATCGGCAAATTCGCCAAGCGTCCGGAATTCAAAACCTATCTCCCGGGAAAAACGGTTATCGTGGGACCGCTGATCCTGAGGTACGACAAGCTGGTGGTTTCTAGAACTTGATCGTACAAGTTCAGAGGACTCCTGTTCACCCAATCGGGTTCCATTCCATTTGGAAACCGCCGCTCTCGAATTACGTGGCAAATGCAATTCCCGATGGTTTAGCGAATAGCAGTTCACCAAATAGCTCACCGACCATCTTCAGCGGTGGGAGCTTCTTGATCAGAATGTTTGCCTGAGTACCAACCATCTAGACGGAATTGTCACGATCCTATTTGATTCCAGAAATGATCTGGCGGTGAAATCCACCGATAATCTATGGACATTTTCATTCGCTTATTTGCTTCATTGATTTCCCCAATTTGTTCAATCGTACCGACGCGTAGGTCAATTGGGTAAAAATCCCCTAATGAAATTGCGATTTTTGGTTCCTTCACGGTTCAAAATCTTGAAAAGGAACCGACGCAGTTGTTGATTAATGCAACGAATGTAGCGAAAATGTTGGTTTATCAGATTATCAGTTGAAAAAGAATGTCGGAATTACCTCGGACTTACCAGAGCGACGATCCGGAACTCATTCGCCGAATGGAACGGATCAAAAAAAACTTTGCTCGACTCGACACCGAACTCGAGGAGCTCGAAGATGTCGTGCTTGATGAAAAATACTTTTCTGGGCTGGTCAACAGCCAAAGCGACCAAATCCGCAAACCACGCTAACGGTATTATTGCTCGTTTGGTATTTCTACTCGTTCGGTGTTTCTACTCGTTCGGTATTCTTTACTCATGTGGGCAACCTTACAAACAATCAGCTGTCCAAAGACGAAACGTCAGCTTGATGAAGCCGAATGTTCCGCAGAGCATTTTGGTGAACATCGTGCAAAAATCTACTTGCGAAACCAATGCGACTAACGGCCTCAAAGCGATCAAACGATTGCCGATATCCAAAGGTAAAAAACTCGAATCGGCAATTTAACTGCCGACCGTACTCAATTCCTTATCGAGTATTCGTGCTACCGTTGTTGATCTACGTTGGTCTGCAAGCTCAATTAGCCGTATGCGAAACTTCCGCGGCTTTCGGTCAGTTTGACGAAACCCCAGAACTGACCCTGATTCACGGGCTCCGGCAACGGCGACTTTACTCCCTTGCTGAAATCCACGCCAAACGCCTCTTGGGTTCAGCCGACCAGGCGTCGCCCAATTTCATCCTTTTGGAAACCGAGCTGCTGAAGGCGTTAACTGCCTCCGCATTTGAATCAGACTCTCCGATACGGCGAGAAAGGGTCGAAGCGGCAATCGATCAAGCGAACACGTTTTCATTCGAACACGCTGGACACCCCAACGTGGTTTTGGTGGATGTGCAGCGTGCGGTCACCGAGCTGGGTTTCGCCGAGCTCTTGCAAAAAGAAATTGAAGCAGGAGGAAATCCTTCCGCTCGTGAAAAAATGGCGTTTCAATACTTTCGACAATGCGACAACACACTCGAGAGTTGCGCGAAAAAAATCGAATCGTTGATTCCATCAAGAGAACGAAATCGCAAGGATGGGATGATGGATCAAACCGCTTTAATATCCCTGCAAAACAATGTTAAATATCTCAAAATCAAATCAAAAATTGGTCGTGGCTTGCTCTACAAAAAAACTGATCAACAAAATCGAATTCCGATTCTCAGCTCTTCTAAAAGAGATTTAGAGCAGCTTGTTCCCGCGATTGAACGAATCGCCGACACATGGTGGTTTGCGAGACTTGACTTGTTAAAGTGCAATCGACTTATTGGAGACTTCAAAACGGCTAAAGCGATTTTCCAGCAAATTGCGATTATTGAGGCCGAGCCGGAAGTCCGCCTGCAATTCAAGGCCGAACGATTGCGACTGGCCCTAGCGGAGAACGATCTTGCTTCCGCCGCAAAACTCGTTTCGTCCGGCCGGCAAATTGAAAATCGAGAACATCCGGAATTTGACTTTGCGGTCCTTGAATTCGTGGTTGCCTCTTTCAACCAGGCAGACGCCTCAGACAAACCAAACATGCAGAAAACGATGGAAGGCGTCGTTCGCTCAATCGAATCGAACCATGGTGTTTACTGGGGACGCCGAGCGAATCTCAAACTGGTCGGTGCGACGTCGAATGAAACAACCAATAGCCAATCAGTCATGATTCGAATTGCTCGAGAATTTTATCGGAAGAAACAGTATTCCGATTCCATTCGGGAATTTGAAAAAGCAGGTGACGCTGCTGAGAAAGGGCTCGATCGAAAACTGGCTCTTGAGCTCAAATTCCAATCGGTCATGATCCATAGAGAAATTGGCGAGCATACGGAAGTACTTCGAAAGTCCCGCGAAGTCGCAAAACGGTACAGAGACCAGCCGCGTTCAGCCGTCCTCCATTTCGCAGGAATTTACAGCGCTGCGCAATTGGTGCGAAAAAACACTCTCAGCAAGCAAGAATATGTCAACGTCCTATCAGAGCATCTTGAAAGATGGCCAAACGACACCACCGCAATCAAAACCAATTATTTTTTGGGTGAAGTTCTTTTTGCCGACTTAAACTGGTTTGAAGCAATTGATTCATATTCAAAATCATTTCTCCTAATTGACCAATTCGCAAAATCATCTGATAAGGTGAATCAACTGTCACCGGAGCTTCAGTCACAATTGCGACGAATCGCCTCTCGGCTTGTAACATGCTTTGAAAAACTGAGTTTACTATCGCCAAAACGCAAGAAGTCATTCAACAAAATCTTTTTGGCAAAAGGACTATTTGAGTCCCGATTGTCAAAGCGTGACAGCTTTGCGATAGCATTTGCAGCCTATGCTTTGGAAATCGATCAGAGTTTACTGCCCACAGCTGCGAAACGTTTCATCGATCCGCCTAATTTGACCGATGCAAACATCGCTAGATTCATGATTCGAATCGATACCAAGCTTGGTAATCAAAGTCCATACGAAGATGACAGCATCGCATCACTCATCCGTTCATTTGAACAAGATCAGGTAGCTTTACTGCTGACTAGCCTGTGGCAGGATTTTAACCAGAGTGATTCGCCCCAGCGAAAGCGAATTGCGCAGCTTGTTGGACAACTTCCTCAAAACGATCACTTGAAATCGCAATATGGAACATTCTTTGTCAACTGCCTAGTTGAACTAAACCAAGATAGTGAGGCCAAAATATTGCTGTCCAATTTGATGGAAGCAAAACCAAAATCGAAGCAGCTTCAAATAACACTAGCGAAACTACGGTCGAAATCAAACGATCTCGAAGATCAAAAGCAAGCCATTTTAACTTGGCGGAAAATTGTCTCAGTCTCAAAGGCTGGTAGCGACCAATGGCTGGAAGCAAAACTGAATATCGCAACGTTGCTTGCCAAATCCGGCCAGGCTACACGCGCCGTTGATCTTCTGAACTACATGAAAGAACTGCCGCCGAATTGGACCGGCTCCAAATTCGCAGCGGACTTCGATAAGTTACTGAAACAGCTGGAAAAGTAGCATTCTGTTTTCGGTCGCGTACCGGCTGCCAGGTTTCTAATCCCTCCGCCGCGGAACACATTGCTGCAGAGCAAATTGCTCCAGAACACATTGCCGCAGAACACATTGCTGCAGAACACATCGATGAAGTCGATGCTCGCTATAGGACGTTGGATTAACAAAAATCGCGGACCAAACGACGCCGCGTCGTCGCTTAAGCCTTCGCCTGCGAAGCGGTTGTTTCTTCGAGCTCTCGTTGCTTTCTTGCACTAATAAATGATTTAATACACAAGACAACGAACACGGTACAAACCGTGGCCATCAGCAAGACAAATGTCAAAGCACGTCCGTTCACATCTTGACCAGACACAAGTTTGAACAGATCAAAGCCACCCTTTCCAATCGTGGCCACAGCACCCAGAGTGCCAACCAAAACCGCGACGTGCATCGCATGTTTCCGTACAGACTCTTTCAACGCAACGGCACCAGAAATAAGCAACAAAACACCAAACGCCCCCGGAATCGCAAGTCCGGTAATCGCTGATCGCTTTTTCTTGCTCGAACTATCTTCCTCGCCCCGCTCAGCCGCCGAAACATTCTGAGCGTCCGAATCTTTCGACTTCAAATCACTTCCAAAATAGGCCGTAAGCCCAATTGCGATCAAAGTGAATCCAAAAATTATGGTGATTTGGGGCATGCTCATAACTAACTTTTACTAGAGGAAATGAATAACAAATGGGCTACGTTAAGGTGTAATCATGACGCTATAGTCTGCATTCCGAAGTTGCTCCGTCGCGTTCGTCACGTGCTGAGCTTTTACTAGAATGTAATCGGTCAAAAAAGTCGAGAGGCAGAAAACGGGAATCTCCGCCGCTGCCAATACCTTGGTCAGATCCGCGATTATTCCAACAAGATCGAACGCCAACGGACCCACAACCCGAAAAGCTCGCCAATCCGGTTCGATCTCACTTAAGCCGGCAAACGCAGCTAGGTTCTGCTCTGAATCTTCAACGACCAAAGAAATCTCGTCTCGGGCTTTGGTAACCGAAACAAGCTCGCTGTCGCAACGGCCAATCCGCCCCAACCAATCGCGATCACCCGAATCAATCCTTGCAACCAAATAAGGTCCCGAAATAAGCTCCAATTGGATTTTCAAGCGAGGCTCCATTCCACAGACATTTTAGGACTATTTCTTTTTCGATTCGACTGGCGTTTTCTTACCGGAATCCGTTCCCTTGGTGGTGGCTTCATCCCGCCCCTTTGATCCGTTACCACGCGACGCTCGGGCATTTACTTGAGCCTCCATCATCAGCAGCAACAACGTTTGCTCCATCTCGCGAGGTTTGTATCCAAAAGGACCGCGTCCCCCCTTATAGGCGACTTTACCGTCCATATCGACGATATAAAGTCGGTCTGGAAAAGCCGCGTAATTTTCGGCCGTTTGATTATCCATTGAATCGATCACAACCGGCGTTTTCATATCCAGTCGAGCGGCGCATTTTTCAGCAACTTCGAATCGCTGCTCGAAATTTTTCGGCTGAGCAAACGAAATTCCCGCCGCGTCATTTCCGCTCATCCGCCATCCGTCGGTTGGATGGGCTTCCTTGATATACACGTTATAAAAAACGACATCTTTTTTGTACTTATCGGCGATTTGACTGAAGACCCCAGACTGAGATCGAAAGGGGCCTCACGTAAAACTACCAAAATTCAGAACGACAATCTTGTTTCCCTTAAACGAAGAAAGCTTCATCGAATCGTCCGATTTCAATAGTGACAATTCAAAATCAGGGGCGACTGCGTTCAGCTGAGGTCCGTCGGTGAGGTTTCCAAGCTCCCCATTAAAAAACATATTGAGCATAGCATTCGGATCGACTCGCCTTGCGGTCTGCGATGGAGTTTGTTTTGCAGGGCGATCAAAATCCGAAAATGCGTCGCTAAAATCATTTGGGGTTAAATAGCCTTTTTTTCCGTTGTCCAGTGCCTTCAACAGTTGAGCCAACTCTTTTTGGTCAACACGTCCATTAGAATCACGATCTAACGAATAAAAAATTTTCTCTGATGGCTTCTGCGGATTTACATGGCTAACGTCATCCCAATCGAAGTCGATCTTCGTAATCCCACCGTCGCCGTTCTTATCAATCGCTGCAAAGACCTTCTTGAACGATTCGCCTTCAGATGCACCGACTTTATCATCACCGTTCTTGTCAAAGCGTCGTTTCAGCCAATCCCAACCAATTCGCGATTCGCTGGACTTGAACCAACCTGTATTTGCTCCTATCGACTGCCCCCTGAGGAGCGTTCCCAACATCTCGGCCCACTCCGGTTTTTCCTTCCAGTCTTTCTCCAATAGTTTTGCAAAGACATCCGCACTTTTTGGAGTTAGCTTATCCGACGAACCAAACTGTCCGTTCGCAGGTACCACCAAAAACCCGAAGGCAAAAACGGCGAAACAAAACTCGCGAAGGAGGCGACTCAGACTTAACCTGGTTGCCCAATATAACGTTAACTTCATAGATGACTCCAATGGATACAACGCATTTAGTTTAGCCTGAATATTTGTTCGATTCACATCAGATTTTCACATTCCTCTCCATTCATCGATTCAATTGAATATCCCACTCGTCGGAATGTGAAAAATCGGTTAGAAATCATCGGTATACGTTCTGGCCTCATTTCACATCGGAAAGAAACATGACGATTCATCGCAAACCCCTTAAAGAATTCGCGAGAACCAAAATTGTCGCTACGGTCGGTCCGGCTTGTGATTCAATCGATATGCTCACCAAGCTCATCCGAGAAGGCGTGTCAATCTTTCGACTAAATATGGCCCACGGGACCCAGAAAACACACGGCGAAATTTTGGGCAAAATCCGGGAAGCGAGTGACGTCACAGGGATTCCAGTCGCCACATTGGTGGATCTTGCCGGACCCAAAATTCGCCTGGGTGATCTGGGAGAGGAACCAATCGAATGTGAGGTGGGACAAAGATTCGAATTTGTGAGAGGTGAAATTGCCGGTTCGCCGCACCATCTGGTTTCCATATACGAACCCCTAATTGACGAAGTAGTCGAAGGGAACGATATCCTGCTGTCGGACGGATTGGTGCGTGTTAAAGTTATCGAGAAAAAAGCCGATTCAGCAATCTGTGAAGTCCGATCAGGTGGCCTGATTCGCAGTCGGCAAGGCATCAACCTACCGGGTGTTAAGCTTAGCGCACCGGCATTGGGTGAAGTCGATATCTCCAACGCCATTTGGGCGAGTAAAAACGGCATCGATTTTATTAGTTTGAGCTTTGTCCGAAACGCAGATGAAATCAACCAGTTGCGAAAAATCGTGACAGACGCAGGCTCAAACGCTTCGTTAGTCGCAAAGATTGAAAAGCCTGAGGCGCTAGAAAATCTTGAGGAAATCATTCGAGCAACGGACGCGGTCATGGTTGCCCGTGGTGACTTGGGCGTGGAGATTGACATTGAGGCGACAGCGGTCGCGCAAAAAGTGATCATCAGCATGTGCACCGAACTTGGCAAACCCGTCATCGTTGCAACCCAAATGCTCGAGAGTATGCACACAAGCAAACGGCCTACCCGAGCAGAGGTTTCCGACGTTGCCAACGCGATTCTCGATGGCGCCGATGCCTGTATGCTCTCGGGCGAAACGGCAATAGGTGAATTCCCTGAAGATGCCGTTGGTACCATGTACCGAATCATGCTCAGCATCGAAACGATGGTAGCAGGTAGCGTAAATTGGGCAAATCAGGACGAAGAAAACCATGGAACCCGAAGGATCAGTGACGCGGTCGTCACTGCCGCCGCGTTAATCGCGAACGAGATTGAAGCAAAGCTTGTCGTCATCGGGACGGAAGACGGCGACAGCGCCCTACTCAAATCAAAGCACCGCGATTTAATTCCGACCGTCGCCATTTCCAACTCGCCGGAAACGGTCCGGAAGATGTGTATGTATTGGGGAATCATTCCTCTCAACGGAATTGACATCAATCAAACCGTCCAACTTCATGAAATGATCAATCAATGGGCGAAAACGGAACCTGATTTGGACGTCGGCGATTCGGTCGTTTTTGTCACCGACAGCGACTCAATCGAAAAGGCCCACGACATGATCATCGTCGGTCATATCTCGTAGCAACGAAACATGGTTCCTCAAAGAAGTTGCGTGAAACGGAAATCGGCAAAGTAACACAAACAAGCTGCGACTTCGCTGATCAATAGCGGAAGCGTTTGGTGTTGGGTCATAGAGGTTGCGAGATGACCTCGCTCGAATCGCTATATTGCAAATAAAATTTAGCATCATGCATTCTTTTCCCGTTCAAACGCTGCATGTCGCGTTCGATCACTGGGTGCGTTTTTGATTACGAAAACTAAAATTCACTTTCTGGATTTTACCGCTTGTATTCGTTTACATTTTCTGGCCAGCTACGAATTGCTCTCCAGACCTAACAAACAATTCAGGTATTTTGACCCTCGTTCCAAAAACGTTTGAATTCGATTCGCCTTTTCTCTTAACCCATATCAAAAGCGTATCAACAGCTGCTCAGAACCACCCCATCAATGCTAGCGTTCGGGAACCTCATTTCGTTTCCCAAGCATACCGCTCGTAAATCGTTCTTTATTTGATCGATGGCCGAAACACGCACGGCATATCAATTCTTCTTCGACCGCAGAACGTTCCCCAACATAGGAACGCTGGGGCAGCAAAAACCACATCAGATCGTACGCGAACCTTCACACCATTCAGAAATAGACAACGTCCGAAGTCGATGTTCAGATTGCGAAGCTTTAATTTTGACACCGTTCCGCTTTCAATAGGCTACTCCGTCACAGGACTTTGCCATTACGGGAAAGATGCCAATCAAAAATTAATTGGGTGTAAAAAACGCGAATGACAATTTTTTTTCAGGATCGCCAAAAACACCTTTCGCTCGATTCGCATATTGCCGAAGAAAATTTCACCCTTTAACGTGACGATGTTTTAGTTTGAATCTCTGACAGCATCGACCTTCGTCTCAAAAATTTCCATTGTGAGTCAGAATCTTGAAAACAAAGAAACTTACGATCTTCGCAGTACCGAAACCGTTCGAAGGTCATACCGCAATCATTCAGAGAAATGCAATCAAAAGCTGGAGCTTGCTATCAAATGAGCTAGAGGTGATTTTAATGGGTGACGAAGTAGGCGTATCTGAAATCGCCAACGAATTATCCTTAAAACATGTTCCTCATCTGAAAAAAAATCAAAGTGGAACGCCATTATTGGATAGCGTATTTGAAACCGCTCATCGCGAGTCAAACGCCCCAATCTTGATGTACGTAAATTCCGACATCATTTTAACCAGTTCAATCCTGCGCTTCGTTGACTCGATAAACAGCCTGGCAGTAAAAGAATTCCTTGCCATCGGCATGCGACAAGACTTTGAACAGGAGGCTCTAATTGACTTTACAACGGACTGGGAATCAAAGATTGCGGACGTAGCCGTGGAGAACGGCGAGTTGGCGTCAATTCTCTGCAAGGATTACTTTATTTTTTCTAATTCGCAATATCGAAAAATACCCGCATTTTCGATCGGTCGTGGTAACTGGGATAGCTGGATGGTTGCCACCGCAGCGACGTCTGGAACCCCCGTGATCGACGCGACAAATCAGATCTTCGCAGGGCACCAAAACCACGATTACGGGCATGTGGGTGGACGGATGCAAGCTTACATTACCGGCACAGAAGCCAAGAACAACATTAAGCTTGCCGGAGGTACCCACTATATTCGTGGATCGGTTCCGACGCACCGAATTACTGACTTAGGCAAACTCAAACGAATCAATCGAATGACGCTGCTTCCGTTCGTTCGCGATTTCCCTCGGATCCTTAAACAGCTTGTTTCGTTTATTGCACCAGCAAAGGCAAGAGTGGAAGCACCCAAGAGCAGAGCCGCTTAACATCGTCAAACCCAAACACCGCGGTACTTTTTAGAATCAGAAAAGCACGTGATGCGTTGAGTTGACGCGGCAACCCGCGTCCTGAAAAAATCCGACTGACGTTCGCTCGGGCAAATAAAACACAGACTGAGAAATGGCAGGCTGAGAAAACCACTCAATCCAGATGTGGGACGTACCCATCCAACCGAACCAGGGTGAAGCCCAATGAGACCTGCATAGTTTAAATGGGATTAAATTCACCCGGAGGCAAGGAAAGAGCTGCGAAGCACGTTGTCCTTCAAATTCATTGCTGCTTCAGGAAAACGGTCGCTTTTTCCGAGAAGCTTTTGATTTCGAAGCCTGCAACTAAACCCATTTTCGCAAACTTAAACTCGACTTCATATTTGTCATACTTTCCAGTTCGGTCGGATGTTGTCATCACCAGCTTGCGTTTTTTGATTTTGAAAACGCCATCGCCAACCGCCTTTTTGGATGTTGGCTCCGGAGCATCAGCAAAAAGAGCATCGGAGGTTTGATTGTTAACCCATTTTTTCAGGCCCTCTTCCTTTACAGTATCGGGAAAGGAATAGATCGTGGCTGTTGCCGGGAAATCCTTGCTCGTGTTGTCGATCACTACGCTTAAGATCGCACTTTTCTTACTAAAAAGATAAAAAATCGATGTTTTGGAATAGCCGCCGAACGTGCTATTGCTTTCAACCTTTTTTACGGACTTGTCTTTTGGGTTTAGAACACGTTTTTCCGAGGTATCATCTCCCCTTAGCTCTGCACCGATGCTCAAAAGAACGCAACCCAAAATGCCAGCCGTGGTAAATTTCAATTGCATTTTTTTCTCTAGAAAACGTGTCTGATTAACAAATAAAAAGCATGACTCTTGAACGGCATTTCACACACTCAGGAAAACCAGCGAACGGAATCATGCGGCTTCCGAATACTTGAATTTTTTCGATTTTAATCGTGCTAGACGATCAGGCTAATTGGACAACCAACCAAAAGCAAAGAGCGTCCATCTCATATAATCACACAAAACCAATCAAGGACCGTTTCTCAGCTGCATTGTCCCGATCGATACGCCTAAACTTCGAGGAACAATCGAGCAGGCTCTTCCATGACTTCTTTAATCGTTTTCAAGAACATTACAGCTTCGCGTCCGTCAACAATCCGATGATCATAGGTCAGTGCGATGTACATCATTGGTTTGATGACGACTTGACCATTTTCCGCGATGGGTCGCTCCTGAATCGTATGCAATCCAAGGATACCGCTTTGTGGTGGATTGACGATCGGAGTGGATAACAACGATCCGTAGACACCGCCATTACTGATAGTAAACGTTCCACCTTCCAGTTCCGCAGGTGTCAGTTTGTTATCTTTCGCTTTGGCACCAAACGCACCGATAGCCATTTCAATTTCGGCAAACGTCATTTTCTCGCAATTCCGAAGTACGGGAACGACCAGCCCTTTCCCGCCACCGATTGCAATGCCAACATCTTTGTAGCTTCGATAAACGATTTCGTTACCGCGAATTTCCGCATTGATGGCAGGGAATCGGCCTAACGCCTCAACCGCCGCTTTCGCGAAAAACGACATGAATCCAAGCTTCACGCCATGCTTATTCAGAAACGGCTCCTTGTACTTTGAACGCAGCGACATTACCGGTTCCATGTTGACTTCGTTGAACGTCGTCAACAGTGCGGCGGTTTGCTGTGCTTCGACCAAACGGGCTGCAATAGTGCGTCGAATCATCGACATCGGCTTGGTCTCTTCCGAGCGATCACCGACCACTTTTGGAACACTTGGTGCGGGTGCCGCCGGTTTTTCCGATGCCGCCGGAGCGGGAATGGCACGAGACTTGGGTGGAACACCGCCACCCACCTGCAAATCATTTTGTTTGACGAATGCGAGCACATCCTCTTTCAGCAGCCGCCCACCGGGACCGGTCGCCGTGATTTGATCTGCGTTCAGCTTGTACTCAGCAAGAACACGTTCAGCCGCAGGCATCACAATCGCATCACCATTGGAAACCGTTGCAGTCTCGTTGGCTGTGTTTGAATCTGCTCCAGCCGCTACCGCAACCGCTGCTGGCTTGTCCGATTTTTCCAAAGTTGCGATCACGTCACCAACTTTTGCAAATTCCCCATCATTCGCGTTCACCGCCATGATGATTCCGCTTTCGGGCGAAGGAATCACTTGCGAAGCTTTCTCAGTTTCGACTTCGACTAAATCTTCATCTCGCTCTACAAACTCGCCCTCTTTCTTCAACCATTGAAGAATTTGGACTTCCTGGATAGACTCGCCAAGTTCGGGAACCTTGATTTCAATCATGGGATTCAGTTTTGTTTTT
>CAJQQR010000230.1 GCA_905480545.1 uncultured Pirellulaceae bacterium | reverse complement strand
CTTGGTGATGGCCGACGATCAAGGGTATGGCGATACCGGATTCACAGGACATCCAACCCTGAAAACACCGCACATGGATGCGATGGCGGCGAAAAGCGTCGTCTTTAATCGGTTTTACGCAGGTGCTCCCGTTTGCTCCCCAACGCGTGCAAGTGTCATGACGGGACGGACACCGACTCGTGTTAACGTCCCGAATCATGGGCACTACTTACGTCCTCATGAAATCACAATCGCTGAAGCCCTCAAAACGGCTGGCTATTCAACTGGGCATTTCGGTAAATGGCATATCGGCTCGGTTCAACCGAACAGCCCAACGTCGCCAGGTGGCCAAGGATTTGATGAGTGGGTTTCCGGTTTAAATTTTTTTGATCGACAGCCTTACCTCAGCCGGAATGGCAATTACGAAAGAATAAAAGGGCAGGGCAGTGTCATCACAATGGATGAAACGATTCGGTTCATCAAAAAACACAGCGACGAAGCAAAGCCTTTTTTTGCTGTGACCTGGTTTCCAGCTCCTCATGATCCACATCGCGAATCGCTGGCGGAGGTGGACGGCACGGAACTCTACAGTGGGCCAAATCAAGGTTACTATCGAGAAATCCAAGTGATCGACCAGCAACTTGGCCGTCTAAGAAAGGCATTGAAAAATTTGAACATCGCTGAAAATACAATCCTATGGTATTGCAGTGACAATGGCGGTTTGGTCAAGGAATATTCCGGTGGTCGTGCGAAAAAAGGAAGTATCTACGAAGGTGGTTTGCGTATCCCGTCAATGATCGAGTGGCCCGCAAAATTTAAGGCATCCAAAATCAATACTCCGGCCTATACGTGCGATATGTATCCAACACTGGTTCGCATCGCCGGTGCAAAAGTCGAGCATCAGCCGCAGCTAGATGGCATCGACTTGGAAAAGATTATCGCCGGCGAACAAACTCGACGACCGCCCATGGGATTTTGGCATTTTCTAACTGCTGGACAAAGCACGAAAAGCGATGAGATTATTAGAAGCCTTATGGAGGCAAAAAATGCAGGAAAGCCTAACCCATTTCCAAACCGAATTCTGAAGAACGTAAACGACTTTCCAAAACGCGAAAAGGGAATGTTTACCGGGCACGCCGCATGGAACGATTTCCCGTGGAAGTTACATCGAATTCAAAAAAAGGAACAAAGCAGCTTTGAGCTCTACAACCTCGAATCTGATCCAATGGAAACAAATGATTTGCTCAAATTAGAATCGGAACGTGGAAAAAAAATGCGAGCGGAATTAGAGGCATGGCAAGCTTCGATTTTCGACAGCCTTGAAGGAAAAGACTATAAGGACAAATAGACCTGCAAAATCGCAAAATCATGGATGCCGGATTATGAAGAAGCTATGGCGTCCGTAGGCATCTAAAAAAAGTAAACGAATCGACAATTGAAATTTGGATTAAAACCTCGTGCGATTTCTGCAATCTCGATCAAACGACTTTACGATAATTTTTCCGTATTTTTGATTTCGCAGACCACTCGTCATTGCAGTTAATATTTGATCAAAGGATTTACTTTGCCAGTTCTAAGGCCTTGATCGTTTCTGGCGATGGCTTAAAACTGCCGGGACGTTTGCCCGATGCAATCATGCTGGGTGTCGCACCCCATTTATCCTTTTTATTCCATATTTTGGAATCCGCCCCCAGCTCTGCTAATAATGCAACCGCCTTGGGATAATTGTGATAAGCCGCACCATGCATCGCAGTCTCGCCGTTCTTATCGACTGCGTTTACGTCCAATCCCAATCCGAACAAATACTTGATCGACCCCAAAACTTCTGGCTCGGTACCTGGTTCCTCTCCAACGGCAATGACGCCAACTCCACTTGTAGCCATCAATGCGTTGGTTTCATCAACATTTGTGATATTCGGATCGGCCCCCAGTTGGATCATCAGCTTCATTAAAGGCAAATCAGCCGTCTTGGCGGCCATCAGAAACGGCGTCGCACCTCTGTTATTTATTTTGGCTCGACCACCGCCACCATTTTTCAATCGCAAGTTTACATCCGCACCACGCCTAATCATTTCTGAAACAAATTGAAGACTGTTCAATCTTCCCGAACCTCGCGGCGGCGGATCGCCCTCTGGATTGTCTCCAACCTTAGTCTTTCGCACCCACGACAACGCGTGCAACGGAGCAAAACCGCTGCGTTGATCATTCGGGTTGGCACCGAGCTCTACCAAATCTACCGCCAATTCAAAATGGGCACTTTCAACCGCAAACATCAAAGCCGACATTTCCTTCCGCGGTTGGCGACCACCACCACCTTTCTTTATTGTTTCGTTAACATCCACGCCCGCATGCACCAGGTGCCGGCAAACTTCGATTCGCCCGTGGCGAGCAGCGAACATGAGTGGAGAAAAACCATTCCCGAGCCGGTGCGTCAGATCAACATTTCCTTTGAGAAGGATGTTTACAACCTCAGCGTGACCTTCTGCCGCCGCCCACATCAAAGCGGATTGGCCGTGACGTTCCTTGGCGTTGACGTTGGCCTTTTGTTCGATCAGCAGCTTAACCACCTGGGCATGTCCGGCGCGAGCTGCGATCATCAGCGGCGTTTCACCGCCAGAGAGTTTCACTTCCAGGTCAACATCGGCGTCACACAGCAGTCGCACAATTTCAAAATGGCCCAATTCACACGCAATCGAAAGGGGCGTGACCTGATATTCGGTCTTGGCATCGACGTCTGCGCCCCCGCCAAGCAGCTCACCAACACGTTTGACGTTACCTGCAACGCATGCCTGATGCAGAGGTGTCATTCCATCGAATTTAAATGATCCGGGTGCATCGCGAGAAACTGAAAGAAAACCAATTGCGATTGTCACGCATATCAAACAGCGAATCACTCGCATTAAGCATTCCTTGTTCTTCATAAGCTATCTTCAGAACTATTCAAAAAGCACTTCAACCGTTCCGGTACTATCGGCGAATTTATCAAGCTTTACGCCGACTTTGTTCAGAAGCGTCAGATGCAAATTTGATAGTGGTTCCGGTTTCTCAAATTTGATGTGTCGTCCACCTTTCATGTTGCCAGCAGCACCGCCCGCCACCAAAATCGGCAGATTCGTATGGTCGTGCGCATCAGGATCTCCCATGCCGCTGCCGTATAAATAAAGTGAATGATCCAGCAACGTACCACTCCCTTCAGGAACCGCCGCCATCTTTTCGAGAAATTCGGCAAACAATGAAACGTGAAACTGGTTAATCTTTGCAACCTTGGCTAATTTCTCTGGATCCTTGCCATGATGAGTCACAGGATGATGGGGTTCGGGTACACCGATTTCCGGATAGGATCGCGTACTTGCTTCACGAGCCAACTGAAATGTCACGATCCGCGTGATATCACCCTGAAAAGCAAGTAACTGCAAATCAAACATCAATCGGGCGTGATCGCGGTAAGCTGCCGGAACACCGACCGGGCGATCTAAATCTGGCAATGGATTTTCCCTGGCCGTCGATTCAGCATTGGCAATCCGACGTTCTACTTCACGAATACTCGTCAAATATTCATCGATTTTGTTTCGATCGCCGGACCCGAGATCTTTTTGCAAACGCTTCACCTCAACGGCAACGCTATCCAGTAAACTCGCACGTCGTTTCCGAGCGGCCTCACGTTCTTTGGGTGTTCCACCATCACCAAAAAGAGTTTCAAAAACCATGCGAGGGTGCGCCTCAGACGGAAGCGGTGTTGTCGGCGAGGCCCACGCCAAATTATTTTGATAAACGCACGCGTAACCGTTATCACATTGGCCAACGGTCGAAAGCAAATCCATCGAAAGCTCCAGCGACGGCAATTGCGTCTGCCTTCCGATTTGCTTGGCCGCGATTTGATCAACCGTGATTCCGTTGAAGTAGTCGGTGCTTTCGGTTCGTTTCGCCCGAGCGGCGCTTAGGAACGCACTATTACTCGTGGCATGGGATCCCGGATAGGCATTTTGCAAATCGGTACCGGTAACCACTGCAACGTTTTGTTTGACCGTTTCCAACGGCGACAAACTTGAAGGCAACTTGCCAAGAGTTTCACCAACAGGAGTCCATTCCTGTGGATTGAATCCCATAGGCATGTAAACGTAACCGATGCGTCTAAGCTTTTGCGGTGCCAAGGGAGTTGCTGCCGTGGCGGTCAGCGCAGGAATCATGGCATCCAATAATGGCAATGCCAAGACACTTCCAGCACCTCGGAGAACAGTCCGTCGTGATATTGATTTTTGCCGAAAGTTCATTTGGTACCTACTTTTTTTCGGTTTCTGATTTTTCCATCACGGATTCACTGCGTTGACGCATTGTAAACGGCTGACTTGTGACAATCCCCTTTATAATCGACGAGAAGCTGTAATTCTCCTTGGCCGAATTTGCGACGATTTCCCGAATCGCAGGACCATCAAAATGCTCGACGTTGCGTCCCAACGCATAGGTCATCAGCTTTTCCGTCAAATTTGAAACAAACATTTCGGGATGCTCGAGGATCGCGGATTCCAAATCGGAAACGTCTTTTACCGCGTTACCATCGGGCAAGATGCCACTGGTATCGATGTCTATCGTTCCATCAAAATTTCGCCATCTGCCAACGGCATCATAATTTTCCAGCGAAAAACCAATCGGATCCATTACTTTATGGCAACTGGCACAATTAGGATCGTTCCGATGCATCGCTAATCGTTCACGCACACTCGTTAAATTCAGCTGCGTTTTTTCCTTCAAGTTGGGAACGTTTGCCGGCGGCGGTTTTGGAGGCGTCCCCATAATATTTTTCAGAATCCAATTACCACGGACGGTCGGCGACGTACGCGTTGCATACGAAGTTACCGTCAAAATGCTGCCATGACGGAGAATTCCACCTCGTCGTAGTGACGGATCATTCGTTAGGAATAGCTGCGAATTCCGCGTCAAATCCGTTTGATCGGGCTTATCAAAATAAACTTTTCTAAATTGGCTCCCTTTGATTTTGGGTATGTCGTAGTGCGTCGCCAGCCGCTCGTTCAAGAATGTAAATTTAGAATCAATAAGGCTCAGAACGCTTCGATCATTTTGGACGACGTCGCGAAACAACAACAGCGTTTCATGGCAAAATGAATCACGCAGATTGTCGTCGAAGTCTGGAAACAACCGTAAATCAGGTGTGATTGATTCAAGATTTCGCAGATAAAGCCATTGGGCCCCAAAATTATCGACCAATGTCATGGAACGACTATCTTTCATCATGCGGATTGTTTCATCCAACAGCATTTCGTGGTTGGATGCCAATCCTTTCTCGGCCGCTGAAAGTAACAATTGATCAGGACCACGACTCCACAAAAAATATGACAACCGACTTGCGAGCTCATCACCGGAAATGCTGTAAGGTCCCCTGTTTCGATTCGACAAAATAGATTTTGATCTCGACGACTTTTCGACAAT
The DNA here is from genome assembly GCA_905480545.1 of uncultured Pirellulaceae bacterium. Lineage (GTDB taxonomy): Bacteria > Planctomycetota > Planctomycetia > Pirellulales > Pirellulaceae > JABAAE01. Next base: position 120 of record CAJQQR010000230.1, on the reverse strand, counting down.
CGGCTCCCGTTCAATTCGAAAAAGAAAATTTGGATTTACCAATATTGATGCAATCGCCAATTCAATGCCCGCTTCAAAACCGTTTTCGTCTCGAGCTTGCTTAAACAATCGCATCGGAAC
>CAJQQR010000229.1 GCA_905480545.1 uncultured Pirellulaceae bacterium | reverse complement strand
GTCGTTCAAGCGGCGGCGGTGGTCGTTCAAGCGGCGGCGGTGGTCGTTCAAGCGGCGGCGGTGGTCGTTCAAGCGGCGGTGGCGGTGGTCGCTCATCTGGTGGCGGCGACCGATATTAAGCCATTTCGGATTGCCTATTGAAAGGCAATTGCATTTAAAACGAAAGAAGCTCGACCAACTCGTCGAGCTTTTTTTATTTGCATACAATGAAATTTTAACGGTCGGACGGATCAATTGTTTTCGTGACATCGAAGAAGTTGAATGGAAAAATCAGAGTCACAGCTAGAAGCGGAAGTTAAGCATCTGCGGGCACAGTACAATGAATTGGCTGAGCTTGCCGGTTCGTTAGCGCACGAAATAAAGACGCCATTGTCGGTCATCAGTTTGAATGTTGCGTTGATGATTGAGGACTTTGAAGATGCAGACACGCTTGAGGGACGTCGTACGTTCCAGAAACTTCGAGAGCTTGGAAAACAGTGTGGTCGCTTGGATGAATTGGTTCGCGACTTCTTGCGATATTCACGTCCTGAGAAAATCGACTTGCACATCGGTGACTTAAATTTGGAAGTCGAATCGATGCTTGATTTTTTTGAGGTTGAAGCGGACGAGAGGAACATTGAGGTGCGGCGCCACCTTGATGCGACGTTGCCAGGTGTAATGCTTGATCGACAGATGATTCAAGTCGCGCTCCAGAACCTGATCAAAAACGCATTCGAGGCGATGGGCGATTCCGGCGTTTTCCTCGTGCGGACGCGTGATACAAAAAGTGGTGTAGCGCTTGATTTGATTGATAATGGTTGCGGTATGGATAGTAAAACGATGATGCGAATGTTTGAGCCGTTTTATACTCGGAAGGATGCCGGGAGTGGCTTGGGCTTGCCGACCGCCAAGCGGTTTATCGAAGCTCATGGCGGCACAATCAGTGTGCAGAGCGAGTTGGGTGTCGGCACGCAATTTACCATTGAGTTTGCAACTCCGCCGCGCATCTCAGATTCAGAATCTATGAAATGTGAGAAGGAATAAGCTCATGGAGTTAATGCCAACTGAATTGTCGATCAAGGATCGAAAGCTGGTCATCGTGTGGAACGATTCGAAAACTCAAGAGGTCCCCGTCAAAGCTTTGCGAGACCGTTGTCCATGTGCGACTTGCCGGGAGAAACGTTCAGCAACACCGCAACCGAATCAATCCATGGGTTTGCCTGTTATTTCAATGAATGAAGCTCAACCTATTTCCATTTTGGGAATGGAGCCGGTGGGAGGGTACGCCTATTCGATCCGCTTTAGTGACGGGCATGCCAATGGTATTTATACTTTCGATTTATTACGTTCATTCGAGAACCATGACTGATCCCATTTTTCATTCGGCAACTACTGCCGCCATTGATTCTGTATCTCCGATTGAAGCTATTTTGCGGCATTTGGAGTTTGCTCGAGGCTACACGCTTTCACTTCTGGAAGGGCTGGACGATGGTGATTGGTTTGCCCAGCCGGCTGAGGGAATTACCCATATCGCTTGGCAGGTTGGTCACATCGCGATGTCGCAGTACGGATTGACTTTATTTCGCCAACGGGGCCGCGCCGAGGTTGATTTGGACTTGATGAAGGGGGCCTTTAGAAAGAAATTTAGTCGCGGGACGACACCGGATAGTGATCCGAGTAATTACCCATCGCCCCAGGAAATTAGAGAGGTTCTGGACAAGGTCTTTGAGCAAGCCAAAGTCGAGTTACCGACTTTTTCGTTGGAAAGTTTGAACGAAGAAGTTGATCCGCCGCACGCAGCCTTTGCAACAAAATACGGTGCCCTTTTGTTTTCAGTGGATCATGAAATGCTGCATGCGGGCCAGATCGGCTTGATTCGTCGATTGATCGGAAAAGCTCCATTGCGGTAGGGCTTATAGATTTTGTGGTGCAACAACCATCTTTAAATGAAATTTTTTACGATTGAACAGAAATGAATAGCAGGTCCGTTTTTTGGTTTGCCTTGTCTTTGCTCGTCTTATTTGTCGGACTTTCATCCGGTCAAACACGAGAGAGTTACATTTCGGAAAACTACTCAAAGTCAGAACATAAGATCAAAGTCCGAGACGGGGTGACGCTCCATACGGTTGTCTTTGCTCCCAAGGATCAGACGAAAAAATACCCGATCATGATGAGCCGGACGCCCTACAGTTGCCGTCCTTATGGCAAGGCAATGCCTGGCCGAATCGGACCGTCGGAAACGATGGAAAAAGAAGGCTATATCTTTGTGAAGCAAGATGTGCGAGGACGCTGGATGTCGGAAGGTAAGTACGACAATATGCGACCGCATATCGACGGTGATATGACGATTGATGAAAGCTCTGATACCTATGATACGATCGCGTGGCTTTTGAAGCACGTGTCCAACAACAACGGAAAAGTTGGGATCTGGGGGATTTCTTATCCTGGTTTTTATTCAGCTGCCGCACTTCCAGAGGCGCATCCGGCTTTGGTTGCAGCTTCACCTCAGGCACCCATTGGCGATTTCTTCTTTGACGATTTTCACCATCAAGGTGCTTATGTATTGATGTACTGGATGGCCACGTCTGTCTTTGGGTATCAGCATAATGGGCCGACTGAAGAAAGTTGGTACAAGATGGCGCAGGTGAGCGAGCCAGATGCTTACAAGTTTTACATGGATCTTGGACCGCTTTCGAATTCGAAAAAATATTACAAAGAAGATAACTTCTTTTGGAATCAATTGGTTGAGCATCCCAATTACGATTCGTTTTGGCAGAAGCGAGGGATATTGCCTCATTTGAAAAACGTCCACACCAACGTGATGACGGTTGGAGGTTGGTTCGACGCTGAGGATCTATACGGTCCGCTCAATATTTACCAGACGATTGAAAAGAATAATCCGGATGTGTTCAATTGCCTCGTAATGGGGCCGTGGAGTCATGGCGATTGGGCGCGAGCGAGTGCAACGCAAGTCGTGGGCAATATCGCGTTTGGTGAAAAGATTTCTGAGATGTATCAGAAAGAAGTTGAGGCACCTTTCTTTCGACATTTTCTCAAAGGAGACGTTGCGAAGCCAAAATTTGAGGCGTTTGTCTTTGATACCGGAAAGAAAAAGTGGGATGCGTTTGCCAAATGGCCACCAGGAAAATCTACCGCAGCGAAATTGTATCTGACCGATAAGAAACTAAATTTTCAGCTACCAGGCGTGGTTGCGAAAAAGTTTGCGGGATTCGTAAGTGACCCAGCCAACCCGGTTCCCTATCGGAAACGCGAGGATTTGAAAATTCGATTTACGCCACGTCCGTACATGACAGACGATCAGCGGTTTGCATCAAACCGAGATGACGTCCTTGTTTTTCAAACGGAAATTTTGAAAGAAGACGTCACAATTGCCGGTCCGATTACTGCGGCGTTGAATGTGTCCACAACCGGGACATCGGCGGATTGGATCGTGAAATTAGTTGACGTCTATCCAGCAGATACGCCGAACGATCCTCGCCAGCCAAACGTCGATTTGGGCGGCTACCAGCAGATGGTGCGCAGCGAAGTCTTGCGTGGTCGATTTCGCAATGGATTTGAAAAGCCTGAGCCCTTTGTTGCGAACAAGGTGACCAAAGTTGATGTGTCTTTGCAGGACGTGTATCACACATTCAAGAAGGGGCACCGAATCATGGTTCATGTTCAAAGCAGTTGGTTTCCGCTGATCGATCGCAACCCGCAAAACTACGTCGATAACATTTTTAAGGCCAAGGAATCCGACTTTCAAAAGCAGACGCATCGCGTTTACTTTTCGAAGGAAACGCCGAGTGTTGTTAAGGTCCGAGTGTTAAATAAGTAGTGCAACCAAAGCCTTCGAAATATTCTAAGTCCAGAGCAATGGGACTAGCGTTTGTTTGCTTGTTTTTTTGCGTCATGGCTGTCGGAATCATTGGATTCTGGTGGTTTGGTCCGTCGCCTCAAAATCGCTTGTAACTGTTTTCGAGATGGCACCGCCTGGCTATGTCACCGACTTGAGGCTGCATTACCCAACGACTCCCAGCGACTCGCAGCGATTCCAAGGGGTGACGCAATGTATCTTGGCATGGTGGTTCCATCGGAAAAAGTCATTGAGTTGCTTGGGGATCATGCAAGGGGGGCGTATCGAATGGTTGATCAAGGGCGCATCAAGCCTTGGGATGATAAAGAGATTTTTCGCGATCAATTCCCTGATTGTGTTTTCGACAAAAACGAGTTGATGATGAGCGTTTCGACATCCCCGGGCACAAAGTTAGATTTCGTATACAGCGTTAAAGATGGGGACGTATTCTGCACATTTTGGCCAGACTCCAGTTTGGATCCGTGAAATTCGATAAACTTTACTAACTGAACCGTGTAAGTATGGATCACAAGTTTAGTTGCCCGATTCTGTCCACCATGATTCTGTCCACCATGAGCATCAGCGAGAATGAGTGATGAAAATAACGACGAATTCCCAAGAGAAAACCAGCCTCCGAATTTGATGCGGTTGGCGATTCTGGTCGAAGGCGGGCTGGCATTGCTCGCGATTTTCGTTGGGTGGCTTGGGTTTTGTGCTGCCGATCAGCCATTATCGCAAGTGGATTCAACGATAATCAGTTCGGCATTTATCTGGGCTGCACTGGGGATGCTGCCCATGCTCCTTATTTTGGTCGCCATGCTGAGAATGGATTTTGGGATCTTTAGAACGATGCGGCAGACCGTGGACGAAATGTTGGTTCCGCTTTTCGCCAAATGCACGGTATTGGACATTTTGCTGATATCGGTTTTGGCCGGGTTCGGTGAAGAGCTGTTTTTCCGCTGGTGTCTTCAGGGCGGATTGGCTGCCTTGATTTCCGGGCCGAATGGAGAGGTCATTGCGTTGATTGTCGCTTCTGTGGTGTTCGGACTGTTCCACTGTATCAATTTTAGCTACATCATCGTAACGACCGTGATCGGATTGATTCTGGGCTACATGATGATTGGTTCCGGAACGTATTTGGCACCCGCATTGGCTCATGGGTTGTACGATTTCGTGGCACTTCTTTACATTTTGAAGCGGGCAAACTGGGTGAAAAACAGCCAAATCGAAGAGAATTCTTGAACGAATTTGCTTAATTGCTTGATCTTTACGAAGAAAACCGCCGAAGTTTGATAAGTTGGATTTTGGCCCTTTCGATGAATTTGTGGTGTCGATATAATGGGCTGTTTTGATTTTCGAAATTTCCATTTGGAAGGCGATCATGCCAAAGATGAAGACCCACAAGGGCACCAAAAAGAGATTTCGCTTGACTGCAACTGGCAAGGCAAAGCACCGCAAAGCGGGAACCAGCCATTTGCAAACTCGAATGTCTCAGAAGCGTAAGCGGAACCTTCGCGGAACCGGAACCCTGGAGACCTGTGTCGAGAAAAAGATTCAAGCGGCACTCGGTAAGTACAGCAGCTAGAAACTTACGGCTAGTTGGCAAAACAGCACTTCGGCGAGGCGGTAAGTAACGCTCGCCATACCAGTACCCGGGTAAAAACGCTTTGTTCAATTTTGTTGAGCGAGGGGCCTTGTTAGGTACGGAATAAAAAGAAAGAACGATGAGAACTAAAAAAGGTGCGGCACGCACACAGGCTAAAAAGCGTCTATTTAAAAAGACAAAAGGCTACGTCGGTGGACGTGGCAATCTACTTCGCTCAGCAAAAGAAACTCTGGTTCGTGCTGGCGTTTATGCATTTCGCGATCGCAAAGTTCGCAAACGTGAGTTTCGAAAGCTTTGGATCATTCGAATCAATGCTGCGTGTCGTGAGCGCGGTATTCGGTACAGCCTCTTCATTAACGGTTTGAAAAAGGCGGAAATTGACTTGGATCGAAAGACATTGTCTGAGATGGCAATCCATGATCCTGCAGGATTCGATAAAATTGTTGACGCGGCCAAAGCGGCGTTGGAAGCATAGTCGCAACAGACGTCCTGCTTCAGCACGCAAGCATCGAATGAAGCAGGTTTGGGCTGCGCGCACGCGGTAAGCTGGGCTTTGGCAAAGGCTGGTTACATTGAGTTGCGTTTGCATTAGGGCAACTCATCAACGAATGACGGATGGATTGCCTTGCTCACCCGTAATTTATAGGAAGTCATCAGCTCCGACTGTTCGCTTTTGCACTAATCTTCTCGGTGAATGCGATAAAGTAAGATCAATTGCCCCAATTGTTCTCTTGTCGTTATTGGAGAGGCCGCTCGTGTAATTGTTCTGCTTTGGGCAGTTCTGGACGATCAAACCTTGGGCGGTGACGTTCAACAAAGTGGTGATCTCGCGTAAAATTGCGTCAATTAGATTTGGCTAATTCGCTTAACTTTCATTGAATCGAAAATGGCTTTACAAGAATTCGTTGAAGAACTCGACAGCTTATCCGCTTCGGCTCACCAAGCACTGACTTCTGCTACCAACGAAGAGCAGTTGGAAGAGTTTCGAGTCGAATTTCTTGGTGCAAAGAACGGAAGGCTCAAGTCTGCTCAAAAGTTGATGGGCTCGGTTGGCAAAGAGGACAAGCCAGCTGCCGGTCAAAAGCTGAATGAAACAAAAAAGTTAATTCTTGGTGCGTTTGATGACGCCAAGGCGAGATTGCTTTCCATCGAGGCCGATGTGCTGGATCCGACTTTCGATCCGACATTGCCTGGAAAAAAGTACCGATTGGGGCGGATACATCCGATCACCCAAACGATCGAAGAGCTAAAAGACATTATGGGGCGTCTTGGATTCTCAATCGCTGAGGGGCCTGAGATTGAAGACGATTGGCATAACTTTGAGGCGCTCAACATACCGGGTGAACATCCAGCTCGAGATCCTTTAGACAATTTTTACTTATCCGTCGCAGAAAAATCAGGCGTATCTGATGCAGGCGTTGGGCAGCCGACGTTGATGCGAAGCCAGACGAGTACCGTGCAAATTCGTGTGATGGAGAACAATCCGCCACCGATTCGCGTGATTTCCTTGGGACGTGTTTATCGACCAGACACAGCCGACGCAACTCACTATCCAATGTTTCATCAAATGGAAGGTTTGATGTTGGATGTCGATGTCACAATGGCCGACCTGAAAACGGTTCTGCGACTGTTTGCCACGAACTACCTCGGTGAAGATGTGACGATTCGGATTCGGCCATCATTCTTTCCGTTCACAGAACCGAGTGTCGAGGCGGACTATTTTTGGAATGGCAAATGGGTCGAATTCGGTGGTGCCGGAATGGTTGACCCAAATGTACTTCAATCTGTCGGATATGATCCAGAAACGATCTCTGGGTTTGCTTTTGGTTTGGGAGTGGAGCGGCTTTGCATGCGGCGTCATTCGATCACGGATATCCGTGCGTTGTTCACGAACGAAACTCGGTTTTTGCACCAGTTCTAAACGATGATTGCGGTTGATAGATTTTCCGCAAAACGGGCCAATAATTGGTTTCTTCCTTTCGCTTTTTTTTGTTTCACCGAATCGTAAAAGAAAATAACAATGCTTGTTTCTTGGGATTGGTTAAAAGAATACGTTGAACTTGACATGAGTCACGACGAGCTTGCAGATAAGCTAACCATGTCAGGTTTGAATCACGAAG
>CAJQQR010000228.1 GCA_905480545.1 uncultured Pirellulaceae bacterium | reverse complement strand
TTCCGTCGCGTCGGCTAGCTCGGCGATCCAGTTTTCCGGCACGCCTTCTTGGCGGCACAAATCGACCGGCCAGATTTCATCGCCACGGCATTTTTCCAATAGCATCAACGCTTTAAGGTGTGTGAGCATCGTTAGGATTTTCCGAATTACCTTTTGCTTGAAGTCAGTTGTTTGCGTTCAAATGAGATTTCCGCGTTGCTGGGCTGTCAATCAACGTTGGCCTCCGAGAAACGATAATTGAAACCCACCGCAGGCATCAATGGTGGATTCGATTTTGTTTTCTATCGCGATGCTCTCTTCGATTCGATCTGCAATTTGTTCTAGTTTGCCAATGAGCGAGTGGCTGGAGGTTGTTTTCCAATAATTCGCTATGAATTTTTTGCACACATTATGGGTGCCAACGCGATACTGCCAGACTTTTTCACTGAGCTTCAGTCGCTTTCCGGATGAGAAAACGAGGTCGTCATCCTTGATTGCGGGCCGTCTGGTGTCTCCATTTTCCGCAGCACGATCGGCCTGACAATTCGTGAGTCCTTGGGTATGCAGAATACGAAGACGCTTGCCGAGTTTCGTTATCTCATCGAATATGATTTTTCCTTTACCATCGGCATAATTTGGAATAAAAAACCTTGGAAATGATTGAGGCAATTCGTTTTCGAAAAAATTACGATAGGACCGGCTAAATGCCTGTCCGTATAGAAAATCGAATACCGAGCTGTGGTCTTCGTCAGGCAATTGCAATCGATCTCGTAGCAAATTCCGGAAATCCCCGCTCAAATTTAGCTTGGCGTCGCCGGATTCGTTCAAGATTTGTTTTGGAAAGCAGTATTCGTTACCACGATTGTCGCTGCGGATAATTCCATCGACCGGAACCTGGCTGGCCATCCAAAAATAATCGTAGGTTCGGCCCAGCGGCGCCTGTCGCCGAGTGATGAAACAAAAATTGTCTGGGATTGAAAACTGTTGATAAAATTTCGATCTTGGCCAGTCAATCATGTCCGACATCCAAAGGACAAATCGTTGATCAAATGGTCGATAGGCACACGTAATGATGTGGTTTTTCCAATCGAGTTGCCGTAGTCTTTCTCGTGCCTTCGATAGTGACCATCCTCTGGTGTCACCGTGTGGGTATCGGTTCGACCTGGCAGTTGGGAAAAAAGATTTTCGAATTTCGTCGTCTGATTTGTTTGGATCTAAGAAAGACTCGATCCGTTTCACAAGGCGTTCGCGCGATTCATCAATGATCAAGTGATCGCGAGCTGTAACTGGTGCCGACCAATGGTTTGAGACAATTTCGGTGACACACCAGCCCTTCTCGTATGTCAATTCGACTTTGGAAGGCGATTGGTCGAATCGATATTTGGGCCCAACCAAATTGATCGATTGAAATTTTGACGAGCGTTTTTGTTGGAAGTCGCTTGGAGACGAAGCGTATCTTTCACACCAATCGAATTTATCGCGAGCGATTCCGTGGACATTGTAAAACTGAACTTGTTGGGCGATCCGACGATTGGAAGTGTCGCCTGTTGGATCATCAGCCTTTCGTTTCGAATCAGGCCGATCAGGCCGATCAGGTCGATTGCTTTGCAACGTCTTTCCCAGAATTAGTACAGCAATCCCGGTCTCAATTCCGAATAGGTTTTCGTCACTGCGGTCGTTGCGGTTACGCTGATCGCCTCCGAAATCGATGACTTCGATTTGATCGAAGGACTTGGCCAGTTGAAAACGCAAACCGCGAAAAGTCAAATTGTTGATGAACCCTGAATTCAAGACGAACGCGACGCACCCTGATTTGTTACGATCAATTTGCCAATGGGCGTAGCGAAGAAACTTGACATAGTCATCGTGCAACCAGGTTTTTTTCTCCGCCAGTTTTTGACCCTCTACTTCGAAGTAGCTAATCGAACCGGCGTCGTCTGGCAATTTTCCATGAAGCAAATCGCTTGACCATTGATCGGTTCGACCAGTCAACGCGGAAAAGGGTGGATTGCCAATCACCAGATCGAATTTTTTCTCTCGAACCGCTTTTTGGAACAATGTTTTTATTTGCAGTGAGGTATTGGCGTCACTTCGTCCGCCGCTCTTTTGCTTGCTGGTGTTGTCATTGGAGAGTCGCCACGATTCGAACTCTTGATAGATTGGATGCAACTCGGAACTGAGCGTATTGCCGGCAAAAAGTGAAATCCGCAATTTAGATTCCAATTGGCAGTCAAAATTTGCAAGGAGGAACTCCGTGACCAGAATCGCGGCGGGCGACAGGTCGATGCCGATAATCTGGACCTTCTGAAGGTGATTCAAGCCTCCGAACGTCTTTTTCTTTTCAATCAAAGGCAACAGTTCCCGGACGAAAACACCACTTCCGATTGAGGGTTCCAAAACGGAAATGGACTTGTGATCCAGTGCTGATTTTTTAAGCGTTTGTAGCGCCTTGATTGAAACGAACCGTGCCATAGGGTTGGGCGTGTAGAAAACGCCGTTTGTTTTTTGGCCCGACGTTATCGCGGTCAATTTCATCAAAACAGAGCTTGGATCGTTTTCCCCTAGGTCGCCGATTTTAATTGGAAATGAACCGCCTGAACTGAATTCGCCAAAATCCTGGCTCCACTCCATGAAATCACCAAACAGCGGATTTCGTTCGGCTGAGATTTTGCATCGGGAATCGAAGTCTGCGAACGACACCGAGAATAGCCGAAGGCAGAAACAAACAAGTAAAAGTTCATCTAATGAGTCTGCCGAGAAAATCGTACCGTTATCAGAATTTAATTTGTCTAGTCGTTCTCGCGATTTCAACCAATCCTTCAGAAATAGATCGTGTTGTTTTGCCACGTGAAGTGTTTGATGCTTTGACTAAACGATTGATGATGGTCGCAATGGGTGCGACCAATGGATTCATTGAGATGAGAAACTCACCGGCGCGATCATTCTCAACCGGCGTTATTTTAATCGAGTCATCATCAAACGGGCAGGGCACGAAACGAGGGCAGGGTGCCAGATCGATTGGTGTCCGGCATCGATGCGTCACCAGGGATCTATGAACCGCTAGGGTGGTGACAATAGGAATCTCAAAATGTGAGATTCTTTAGGTACATTTTGGTAGATTCAAACGGTAACTGCCAAGTGGATCAGGGCTCTGTTTACGCTTTGCATACTCCAGACGATGAATGGTGATACGGTTCTGGGATTTTCAATTCAAGTGAAACTGACGTTTTAATGTTATCTGTAGATGCTTCTCGATTGGTCATGCGTTGGTGTGATGTCGCACAAAATCGATTGCTGTATTGGGTCGAGAACTTGGATGAATTGAAAGGTCGGCCGTGGGATAACCCGTGTTATTTGAGATGTGCGACGTGGCAAAACAACCAGTTAATTTTGGATGTTTCAGGGATCAACGGTTTTCGATTTGACGTTCAGGTGATAGAGATCGACAACGTCATAATGCAAGACCACCATTGGGGCAAATGTCTAGTTTTGGACGGTGATGTTTGTGTCACCGTGCATCGTCCCTCCTCAAAATCAAAATGGATTGGTGTCGTCAATGATTGGCTCTCCCGATTTAGTGGTTGGAAGCCTTCGGATACTTATCAACAAAAACGGTTGGTTTTATTAACGGATAGAGACTGGACGCCTGTTGATTCGCTGAAGTGAAAAGTGCGAACGGTTCGTGAGGGCGGTGCAGGATGGTTTGGTGCAGGTAAGCTCAGTTTTTGGTTCACGGCTGCCGAGCCCGATTCGAATTCATGCTTTATGAGTTTGGGCTCACCCAGTCTGCAAAACAAAAGGGAGAGCCGCTAACCGGCAGAGGCCGTGATTATGTTAGTAGTAGGCACGCTTCGACTTGCCATAGCCATCAAGAAACCTTGTTGATTTGTTTATGTATTTGATCTCCAACCTTTTCAGTACCATTTGTAGTCAGAAAAATCACATGGTTCATGGTTTAAGAAGGTTTTCCTGCCGAGAAATTGTGGTCTGACGTTGAAGTCATTGACCTGTTCGCGAGATGAATGCCGCAGGCATGGCAATCTAAAGCCATGAGACGTCAGTCCATGGCTTCAATTCATTGAATCGAATGTTGATCTAACAGCAGTTAGGCCAGAATTTCATTCAAGACGCGGCCCGATGAAATCGGAAAAGGACGCTGGACTCGATCAAAGATCTCAGTCTTGGGGTCAATGCCCAGATGACGCCACATCGTGGCCAGGATATCAGCTGGCGAAACACCGTTTTCAGCGACCTCCGAACCCTTGTTATCACTTTTGCCGTAGACGAATCCTCGCTTGACGTTTCCACCAGCGATTACGGAGGAATAAACATTTGGCCAATGGTCTCGTCCTCCACCATTATTGATGACAGGTGTGCGCCCGAATTCACCGGTATTGATCACCATTGTTTTATCGAGCATCCCACGGTCTTTGAGATCGGACACCAACGCCGCAAAACCACGATCCATAATCGGAACGATTTGTTTGTATCGGTTTTGAAGATTTCCGTGTGTGTCCCATTCCTGATTGAAGGCATTGAAGGAAATGAACTGAACTCCGGCTTCCACAAGTCGCCGCGCCATTAGAAAGCTTTGTCCGTATTTGTTCCGACCATAGCGATCACGGACCTCTTTTGATTCTTCATCGATTTGAAGTGCCTTTCGAACGCGACCATCGGTTACCAAGTCGTATGCACTTTGAAACAACGAATCTTGTCGCCTGCGAATCGCTTCCTCGATTAATCGTGCTGACGAGTCGAGCTGCTGTGAAAGGCTGAGCCGTGAGCCGATTCGGCTGGAATTCATGTCCTTATTCATCACCAATGAAAGTGGATTGTAGTTTTTTTGATTTGGATCGCCTTTAATCAGAAACGGATCGTAAACCGAACCCAAGAATCCGCCATATTGTCCTGGCATCCGATTGGATGGGCCTGGGATGCTCAACCAAGTCGGAAGCGAAATACTACGCGGGACTTTCGGCGTTCCATTTTCGGTGTAGTTTAAAATTGCGCCAGGCCCGGGGAAATCATCACTGTGGGCCTCGCGATCACGGTTTTGTTGCTTCTCTGAACCGGTCAATGTGATGTAGGTACCGGCGATATGATTGTTAAAGTTGTGTTTGACACTACGTATGACCGCTAGTTCGCTTGCAATTTTCGCGGAATCAGAAAGAAGTTCCCCGAATTGAATGCCCTCCGCATTGGTACTGATTGTTTCAAACGGCCCGCGAATTTCCCGCGAAGCGAGCGGTTTGGGGTCCCACAAATCAATGTGACTGGCTCCGCCCTGAAGCATGATAAAGATGCAGCTGTTTTGCGAGTCGTTGTTTCGTCCCGTCTTTTGATTCTCGGGATCCGATTTCGTTGCCTGGGCGTTCGATCGAAGCAATCCATTCGCGAAAAGCGACAGGGCACCTACCTGTAAACATTGCCGTCGATCAAAATCAAAAAGACTCATTGGCCACCTGTTCCAAAAGCTGTGCCGATCCCAAAATAGAGTCGACTCCCGCAAGCTTTTTTATAGTCTGCAGCGGGTGTAAAGTCTATCTAGATTGTGATACCCGTGGTGTATTGCGACGGCGAATGTGTGTTTGAAACCTCTAAAACCCCAGAATAAACTCCTGTCAGTGTCTTAATAAACCGATGCATTCAGACGAAATTCATATTATCGACTCTCACACCGGTGGTGAGCCGACACGCGTGGTAGTCGCCGGTGGGCCGGATTTAGGTTCAGGTCCGCTTTTGGACCGAGTCGAACGATTTCGAAATCAGCACGATGATTTTCGCTTATCGCTTATTCGTGAACCTCGTGGTACCGACGTGCTGATTGGGGCGCTGTTATGTGAGCCCGACGATCGGTCGTGTACCGCTGCGGTGATCTTTTTCAATAATGTCGGTTACTTGGGCATGTGCGGTCACGGGACGATTGGTCTGATATTGACGCTGCATCATACCGGTAAGATTGAACCCGGTGTCCACCGATTGGAAACAACGGTTGGCGTTGTCGAAGCGACGTTGCATGACGATCTATCGGTTAGTGTTACCAATGTCCCAAGTTATCGTTACAAATCGGGTGTGAGTTTTGAATTGCCGGATGGACGTCTCGTTGTGGGCGATATTGCTTGGGGCGGAAACTGGTTCTTTCTCGTAAAAGAGCATTCGTTGTCGGTCGTTCAAGATAACATTTCGCAGCTATCGGGATTTGCAAAGGCAATTCGGAGGTACTTGGATGAAAATAAAATTCGTGGTGAAAATGAAGGACTGATAGACCATATTGAGATTTTTGGTCCGCCAGTCGATCCATCAGCCGATAGCAAGAATTTTGTACTTTGCCCCGGTGCGGAGTTTGATCGTTCGCCTTGTGGAACGGGAACGAGTGCCAAGGTTGCGTGTTTGTATGCTGATGGAAAGTTGCAGCCGGGAGCGGTTTTTCGACAGGAGAGTATCATCGGCTCTGTTTTTGATGCGACAATTGAGGAATTGGGCGATGGTAGGGTGCGTCCGACGATTCGTGGAACGGCTCACGTGCATGCGGAGACAAAGTTAATCTTGAATCCGAACGATCCATTTCGATTGGGAATTGAACTTTAAGAAATCATATGGCGACAAATACTGAACATGTTTGCATCATTGGCGGCGGGATTATCGGCGCTTGCACCGCCTATTTTTTAAACAAAGCGGGCCTGCGGGTTACGATCATCGACAAGGACAAATTTGGTGCTGCTTGTTCGGCAGGAAATTGCGGATATGTCTCGCCAAGTCATGTTTTGCCGATCGCGGTTCCTGGAATTGTGGGCAGCGCACTAAAAACGATGATGAGCAATAAGTCACCGTTCTACATCAAACCGCGAGCGGATATTTCACTGTGGGGATGGCTGTACAAGTTTTGGCGACGTTGTAATCACAAGGACATGATGGTGTCTGCAAAAGTCAAACACGCTTTGCTGCAATCGTCGTTCAAGCTATATGATCAAATCGTTGCAGATGAAAATATCGATTGTGAATGGGAGCATCGCGGGCTTCTATTCGTTTACCAAGATCAGGAGCACTTTGACCATTTCGATAAGACGAACCAGTTGATCGAAAGGGAATTTGGTGTCGGAGCAAAACGACTTGAGAACAAAGAGTTGATCGAATTCGAACCGGCGTTGAAACCGGAGGTTCCGGGAGCTTACCATTTTGAATGTGATGCGCACCTGCGTTCAGACAAGTTGATGGCGTCGTTGAAGACTTTGCTCGAATCCCGTGGCGTTGAGGTGCTTGAGGATACGAGTTTTCAAGGCTTCGTGGCCAATGGAGATGGGGGAAAAGCATCGGCTGTTCTGACAAATAAACATGAAATCAAGGCGGATTATTTTGTTTTTGCAACCGGAGCGTTAACTCCGAAATTTGCCAATGCGATCGGTTGCAAGGTTCCAATCCAACCGGGAAAGGGATACTCGATTACGATGCCTCGCCCAGCTAGGTGTCCGAAAACGCCAATGATCTTCGAACAACATCGGGTGGCGATTACCCCCTTTCAATCTGGATATCGGATTGGCTCGACGATGGAGCTTGCTGGATATGATGACTCGATCAACCGAGCTAGGCTTGATCTGCTCCGCGAATCGTCCGAAATTTATCTGCATGAACCGTACTGCGAACCGGTCGAAAATGAGTGGTTTGGGTGGCGACCGTTAACCTATGATGACATTCCAATTATCGACAGAACTCCGAAATGGAATAACGCTTATGTTGCCGCGGGACACGGTATGTTGGGGCTTTCAATGGGGATGGTCACCGGCAAACTGATGAAAGAAATGATTTGCGGAGAGCAAACGCACATCGATCGTGAGCAAGTTTCGTTTAGCCGACTTTAATTGCACGGCGATCAATCCAATGGATGCCAGTTCTCATCTGGTGCATTTGTAGTCCTCGGGAGGCTTTCTCTCGGATCAGCTGGCGGAATAGCTTAGATGTCTGTGCTACAGAATGTACCCTTTGGTTTACGGAAAAATCGTCGGGCAATTTTCGCCATTCTACACAACGAAAACGTTTGACTTATTGAGTTGTTCGCTTATTTTGCGGAACGTGGCCGCCATGGCATTTTGTCGTTTTTTTCGCGAAGAAATTTTGCATTTACCGACTTGTACCAAGCATGCAATTGTTTCTTCATCGTTTTCGTTTTGTCGGGCAACGCGTTCGCCAAGTCTTTGGTTTCGCCAATGTCGTTCTTAAGGTTATAGAGGTGAACGCGTCCGTCTTCATATCGTTCAACCAGTTTGAAATCGCCGCGTCGAATCGCGCCACCGGGGAATCCGCCTTGATTGCTGTAGTGTGGGTAGTGCCAAAAAAGTGCATCTCGATCGAGGGTTTGGCCTTTCAAAGCGGGCTGGATGTCGACTCCGTCGATCGCATGTGAAAACTTAGCACCAGCTGCCGCGGCAACTGTGGGGAACAAATCGATCGAGCAAATCGGTTCGCTGCAGCGGCTTCCAGGTTTTGTCAGGCCGGGGTAACGGACGATCCAGGGTTCGCGAATTCCACCCTCGTAGACCCAGCCTTTTCCCCCTCGTAACGGCAAGTTACTTGTTGGTAAACCTTCTGAAGTTGAGAGGCCACCGTTGTCTGATGTGAAAACAACAATCGTGTTTTCGGCAACACCAGAATCATCCAATTGTTTCAAGACCTTTCCGACCGCTTGGTCCATCGCTTCCACCATTGCCGCGTAAACCGCATGCTTTTGTAATAGGCGAACCTTTCGGGGTTTGTCCCCTAGCACTTGTTCCTCGTCGCCGAACTCTACACCAGTGATCTTGGCCGCCTTGGCTTTGTATTTTTCCACCAAATCAGGACGCCCAATTAAGGGTGTGTGAACTGAATAAAACGCAAGGTAAGCAAGAAACGGCTTGTCCTTGTTTTCATCGATGAACGTTGCGGTGTCTCTGGCAAGTCGGTCTGGCAAATGATCCCCTTTTTTGCTTTCGACTTCCATTTGCGGATTTTTAAATGGGCCAAAATATTTGTTTCCCAAATAGGGGCCACCCGCTTTGTGTCCGCCCACGTTTACGTCAAATCCGCGGTTTTGCGGGTAATACTCTTCGGATGGTCCGAGATGCCATTTGCCTGCAAAGAAAGTCGAATAGCCTTTTCCTTTTAAGAGTTGCGCGATCGTGATTTCGTTCAGCGGCATTTTGTTAATCAATGATGCCGGTCGAAACTTGCCACTGCGATTTCCGGTAAAGAAATTGGTCGCTTCAACGCGGGTCGGATACTTGCCGGTCATCAGGCTGTATCGCGTTGGCGAGCAAACAGGATTGGCTGCATAGCCGTCCGTGAATCGCATTCCACTGGATGCCAGTCCATCGATGTTGGGCGTGTCGTAAAAACAATTTGGATTGTTGGCACCGATATCCATAAAACCAAGATCATCGACCAAAATCACCACGAAATTGGGCGGTTTTGAGTGATGCTTATCGCTCGCAACAGCAACGCACCCAAGTAGGGCTAGAAACAAAACGGACAAGCCATGTGTGAAACGATCATTCATGTTTTTGTATTGGGATAAAAGTATGATCCAGACATTCGAGCTCATTCTAACATCACGATGGACTTTGCTGGTTTGAAGCATCTGAACATCGCTACCGTTAGATTAGCTGGAAAACAGCTTTCTTCAAACGCCTTAACCCGGAAACCGATAGGATGAAAAACTCGTTCGATCTTCTTGTACCTTGGATCCTTCCATCGGTCACGGTTTGTGCTCCGGAACCGGAATCGTAACTTGGTGGGATTTTCAGCAAAGTATGTTCCGGAGAAATCGCAGACATGGATACAAAGAGCGATGGATTATTCACAAATGCGAAAGGGTTGAGCTGCTTTTCAGGTGGCAATCGCTAATCGCGATTCGAAGTACTGACTCTCGACTTGGACCGTTTGCTACAAAACTGAAGCATCAAACGGTCGTTCTAATTTGGATCAAGTCGGATTCAGCCTTGAGTTGACGCCGTTTCTGTTGTGTTTCCGCGGTTCTGATTTTCGCTCACTGTTTTGGAATGATTGCCTGCGCGGAACGATCGCCGACCAAAAAATAGCCAAGGCGTTTCCCGTGTTTGTTGGCAATTTCCCAAACCTCGCCCGGTTTTGTCCGTTGCGGTTTGAACCAGCCCGATTCCAATGTTCCGAAAGGTTGCATCTCGCCGTTGGATTTGACGCGAAATACATCAACGGGTTGGCCGCTTTGGTTTGAAAAGTGGATGTCGCATGGATTGCCGTCAGGCTTCGAAACTGGCGTTTTAACCGAAGTAGCGGGATGCCATTTGAGCTTAATTAACTCGGTTGTCTTGGCCGGAACGAATTTGGCAAACTTCTTGGGAACATGTTTTTTGAGGCGAGCGATTTGGTGGGCGTATTGAGCGTCGTCCGCCAGGTTTTTCCATTCGTAGGGATCGTTTTTAATGTCGTAAAGCTCTTGGTCGCCGTTGCGGTAATGAATGTATCGCCAACGTGAACCACTTACGCTGTAGTTGTTTGGCCTCATCAATTGAGTAAACGCCATGTGCGGCCACTCGGCTTTCGGGTCATTTAGTAATGGGGTCAAGCTTGGTGCATGGATTTCTTCTTGCGGAGGTAAACCGCAAAGTTCAACGAGGGTTGGAAACAAGCTGAGGAGACTAACCGGGGCGTTGCTGACCGTTCCAGGTTTTGTTCCAGCTTTAAAGCCCACTGTCCCTTGGGGAACTCGAACGATTAACGGAACCCGGGTGCAGGCTCTCCAGCCAGTGTACTTCTGCCAATGTTGCTTCTCACCCAGGTGCCAACCATGATCGCTCCACAGCACGACGATCGTGTTTTTGCTGTTTGGCCCGCTTTCCAGCGCATCTAAGACTCGACCAAACATTGCATCTGCGAACGCGATGGATGCCAGGTAGCCTTGCACGCCTTGTTTCCATTGCCCTTCCTTTTGAATGTGTGCGAAGTAGCGATTTTTCGCCAGTTTTCGCGCCGCGGGAGGAAGGTCCGCGAGATCGTCTGTCTTGTATCCAGGCGGAAGTTGAACCTTGTCCAAGGGAAATTGATCAAAGTACTTTTTGGGAACAAACCAAGGCTCGTGCGGACGATAGATACCGCAGGCGAGGAAGAACGGCTTGTCATGCTTCTTGCTTAACTTTTCACCAATCCATTTGGAGACCAACCAGTCACCACCGAACTCTTCGTCCGTCGCATCGAGTGCACCCCAGTCGGTTTCGATATATTGCCAAGGGCCTCCGCGTTTTAGATTGACGGGACGGTGCGCCGGGTAAAGCGTACGAGGAAACGGATTTTCCGTTTCTTTGGGCGGATTATATTCGTCCCATGAATTCGCGTCGATAAAGTAATGTAAAATTTTACCGCTGCCAGCCGACCAATAACCGTGCTTGGAAAAGTATTTTGGAATCAGCTTGGCATTGGGTAGCTTCGTCCGCATTTTTTGACGATTGTCATACAACCCCGAAACATATCCAGGAATTCCCGTCATAATAGCCGTTCGAGAACCATTGCATGCAGGAGAAGGGCAATGCGCATTGGTGAACAAAGTCCCGGTTGCGGCGAGCCGATCGATATTGGGTGTTTGGGCTTGAGGGTGCCCTCCCATGCATCCGACCCAGTCGTTGAGATCGTCCATGGAAATGAATAGAACATTGGGACGGGATTCGTCATTCGCCGATGATGAGTGGGGTACCCAAATAGCGAAAAGAAATACTGCAAGCAGTTTTGATTGGGCGAGTGGTCGTGGAACGTAGCGACGAGTGTGTGTTGATTTGCTCATCTTCATAGTTTAGCCGAATCAATAGGCTTAATGCAGCACGACGAGCTGTGCATAAAAAAGGATGAAATCAGGAGGTAAAACAGAAAGGGGTATCGGTGAGATCTTATCAGCGTATCAATCAGTGGGCGAACGATTATTTTGTGACAATTGAATTCCTCCATTCCTCATTTTTAAATTGAATCAGGCGTTGGTCAATCGCTACCAAATCGAAGAAGCAGGGATGGGATCTTGCACATGAATTTCGTGGCAGGAACTCGTTTGGAAAAAGTAATTGTTTATCTACACTTGGCGAAGCGGGTTGATTCTTAATGGGGTTTGGCAGGTGCGATGTTCGCCATTTGTGAAAATAACCAGGTGGTCGTTTTCTAAGGTCATGGTTTCAAACTGGATCCATCCCATCGGCGAGCCGATTGTGGTCTAGGTAACGCAAGGACTAATTGAACCATTATGCGGTGCATTATTATCCTCAATATCCATACTTTAACTGCTGCGTATCTCAATACGGAACGGATGCTTACTGATTGGTTTTTTGAAGTCCGACAAAGCTGAATCAGAAAAGCTGCGAATGATGTTTGTTGTAAGGATTTTCCATATTTACATGCCCCATTTACGCATGTAGCCGTTTGGGTTGGTGACGCTCGATATGACCTAAAGACCCTAACGTCGATAATGATTTAGATTCTAAAGAAAACGATTGGCACGGTCGTTGCGACATTGATTATGTTGCACCGGAAGTTGAACAAATGGTCATTTGGAATTAACATAAGTTCCGCAGGTATTGGGTTGCGGTGGTCTCACGCATGAATGAGGCCATAAGATCAAATCACGAGAGTAGAGTCCAATTCAAACTCTCGATTTATTTTTCCAAGGTATTGAAATGACTTTGAATCAAATACTTTTCAGCCAAGTTTTGTTGGTAGCTTTTTCGGCTTGCTCCGCCTTTGCGATCGAAGAGCGTGAATGGAAAGATTCTTCAGGGCATTACCGGGTAAAAGCGGAGTTGATTGCTTATAACAGTAAATCTGTGGTGCTGCAAAAAACGAACAAAGAGCTTCTGTCGATGGACGTTAAAGATCTTTCGGCTGAAGACAAAAAATTTATCCAATCGATTAAGCGAAAAGCAAAAACCTACGGGGCGGTGGACTCGTTAAAGACGTGGACGATGCAGTCTGGCCTTAAAGTAAAAGGGCGGGTCGTTGAGTTTGCGAGACGGGACGTCAAATTCCAACTGGAAGACGGGAAGATTTATGTTAATGACAGGCCGCTGGAAAACCTTCCGGGCGTTTATCAGGAGATGGCACCTGGAATTGTGAATCATTTTGAAAAAACGTTTCTCAAGGACAACGAAGGGGTGGCGAAGTGGCTGAGTGGTCTAACCAATCAAGAGAAATCGTTTACCTGTGAAGGTGTTCTTTTTGAGTTGGAAAACGGCGACCGTTATGGCGTCCCTATGTTTTTCTTCTCTAAATCGAACCAGAGTGCGTTGGATCCATCTTGGAAACGTTGGGCGGCCGCCCATAAAGATGAGACGCAACAGGACCAGGAGTCATTTTATCTTCGTGCTCAGGCACAAGCGACAGACGAAAACGTCGAGCAAATTCGGCACATCGCCCAGGTTAATCTTCAAATCCAAGGATACAATGCGGGACTTTTTGATCTTTGGGAAGTCGCTCTTTATCCGCCTAATGGGTTTAATTACCGTCCAATGTACGTGGTGGTTCCCGGCCGGAACAGTGACGACGCCGCTAGGGCCGCGCTTCAAAAGCAGCCTAACGCTCGAGTTGGCTCGATCTCCAAAATTCGTCGACGACGGTAACCCCTCGCGGCAATTGAAATCACCATTCGCAAAGACACACCATGAATCATGTTTGTTTGTCGCTGTTGCGTCTGTCGTTCATTCGTTTGTATTGAAGCTGGGTCGAGTAGAAGTGGTTTAACAGCCCTTTCGCAATTGCCGTTATTTGGACAAGAGGCTCGATCAAGGGCAATATTTTTGGACCGAACCGTCTATTTTCCGGTCAAAGTCAACTTGTTTTGCAATGCGGACCGATTCAAACGCATCGATTTGGGGCTGATTTGAATATCAGTTCGCGGCCAACGTGTTGATTCTTTAACCTGTCTTCTTCGTTTTCATGCGGTAGAATCGGCCAATGGCGGACGTTGTTTTCCGCAAAAAAATTAAGCGGTATCCAGCCATAGGCGATCCATCGATCACTCATCAATCATTGCGACGAAATGAACAGAAAACCAGACCGAAGAGAATTTGCTGTTGGCAGTGCGGCCATCATGGCTGGCTCCATGCTGACGTACCCAAACGCGGTGGCAGCCGATGAAAAAAGGTTGGCTGACAAACGACTAGTTACGCTTGGGATTAATGCGTTGGCACGATCGCATAGGATGAACTATTTCGGAGATGGCCATCGGGGTGCCGCAATGATTTCGGCGCACATGATGTGTGTCGACAACAAATTCGATGACCCGACGGCCAGTCGGATTGTTGATTTATTTGACAAGAGTTGGGCCAATACCAAGCTATGCGAGCCGTTCCCCGAAGGGGATCCGGTTGAAAAAGCGACAGAAAAAATTGGCAAGGCTTTGGCAGAAGGTGGTGGGGTTTTATGTCAAGTTGGACACGACGCCATCTTTGCTATGCATGCGATCAAAGCTTTTCGATTCTTACCAGAGACAGCGACGTCTGAACGAGTTGAAGGCGTTTGCAAATTGATTCGAGCATTCAAGCCGTGGCGAGATGTGAAACCCGACGCGAGTATTAACCCGCCTGATTTTTCGGACTCAAAGGCCTCTGCCCGATTCATTTTGAAAGAAGCCAGTAACGCGATCGATCGCTTCGTCGGATTTGGCCAGGGGTTTTCCGGTCACATGCTGACGTTCGGACAGTCATTGGTAGAGATGGCTGACATGGGCGATTTAGAATGGGCTGAAAGCTGTCGAACGGCGTTTCGAAAGTACGTGACCGTGACGCAAATGGGGCCGCAAATGGGAGACCGCAAAATCAAGGATCACGCATTTAGCAAGCTCCGACCAGATGAAACTCAATATTGGAAAAAGCGAAATGAAAAGCGTCTGGGGCTTGGACACGTTTTCAAATATCCTTACGCCTACTACGACCTGATCAAACGCGCGAACGATCCAGAGCTGGAAAAGGAATTCGAGGCCAAAGCATGGCACCTGTTTTAAAAGAATTCTAAAGAAACGCGTCGCTAAGCTATTCTACGGACATCGTCTTCTTGATGACCGTCGTTTTCTTGTTATCTATTTGGCCCCCCAACCTTTTTTCGTGCCTCTCTTTTTCAAGCGACAATTGTCCAGTCAATAAAGACCATGGCCAGTAATTATTTTTCCCTGTTTCGCATTTTGCAGGCACCATGAATTGCACCGGCAATTTGATCCGCAATCAGAGAGTTACCCTGCGCGTTCATGTGCACACCGTCATACGTAAGGTTTCCCTTATGTTTGTTCTCGGGGTTCACCTTTATGAGTTTCTCGACGAAGATAGTGTGAAGGTCACAAACGGGTAGCTTTTCATCAGCTGCCAATCCTCGAGTTATTTTTGCGTACTCTCGCAACGTCTGGTTCAGCTTGTTGTCTTCGGTTTCTTCGCCGATCACGGTTGGTGTGCACAATAGAATTGTCGCTTTCTGTTCTTTGCACATCGCCACCATCTTCTTGAGACCCGATTTGAAATCCGCTTTCGATGTGCCTTTTTCACCATGCCACACATCATTGATTCCCAAATAGATTACGACGACGGTTGGCTTCTCTTTCTCGAGTAAAGAATGCATGCTCCCGCCAAGACTTCCCCAAGGCGAATTCCCTTTGAGCACGGTTGGTACCCGGCCTCCGTTTAGTCCATGTTTAAACAGCTTGATCTCCAAGTCTTTTGTGTTTGCACTTTCCTTGATTGCTTTGTCAGTGAGTTGAATAAAACCACCCTGCATCGTGATCGAATCACCGAAAAACGCAATTTTTTCGCCCGGCAAGAGAGGCGTGTCTTCGGCAGTCAGTTTTTGCAATCCGCCACTTTCTACTTCTGAATCCTGCGCGTTACATAAAGTTGCCAAGGCAACCCCGAATAACAAAAGCTGGAGTCCGATTCGGGAGGAAACTGTCACATTAATTTTCATTTGACTGCTATTCATTGAGATCGAGAAAAGTTTGATTAACGATTCCTAGGTGCTGTTGATACTTCATAGCATAACGGATCATCGCGGCCGAATTGAATGCATAGCGCCAAAATTGATTGACTTTAATTCTCCTGCTTGTTGCTGGTAAAAATAAAATCCTGGCATGCGTTTTAGGCCGCGGAGGAGTGTCGTTGCGACTGGAAGGATACGGGGATTGAAAAATGAAAAAACTTGGCGTGATCTTCTCTGAACTGATGCATCATTGCAAAGTGCGATCGTAGTTAAATTCTGTCGCTCGTTGACAATTACGTTTTTATTGGAGAAGCAACGATGAAGCACACCTTGTTGGCCCATTGAGGGGTCATATTGGTGATTGCGATTGGCCAGACCTGTCATGCGCAGACAATGACTATCAAA
This sequence comes from uncultured Pirellulaceae bacterium, assembly GCA_905480545.1. Lineage (GTDB taxonomy): Bacteria > Planctomycetota > Planctomycetia > Pirellulales > Pirellulaceae > JABAAE01. The sequence continues at coordinate 52,358 of CAJQQR010000228.1, read as the reverse complement.
GCAAGCGGCGATGACGCAACCAACAAGCCGGATCCGACGTCACTCGAAACGGTTGGGGTTAGGGTAAAGCGAGTCACGTTGGCAAAATCGTGGGTTCCGGTGTAGCGGAGCCGGAAGAAGAATTGGGCCCAGGACCCTTCGCTTGGAGTACGCTCGACTACCAATAAATTGTCAAGAATGGCGATACGGTCTTTTTGTCTGAGGGTGTTGGGGACAGTTTGCGTGCATCTAAAGCAATCTGTTTTTCGCTGTTGGGACTGGGGAGTTTAGCGTGACGAGCGGAACTGAAAGGCTCTGTAACGTCGGTCCTAACGCCCACCGCTTGAAGTCACCGCTATCAACAATCCGTTTGCTTTCCCTGCGGCTTAGTGCGATGTCTGGACGTATGATGGGAAAGATTCGTCTCGGAAAAAGATAAGAATAAATAGTGAAAGCGTTTTGGTTTTCGGGTTTTCATTGACCGTCGGGGAGAACCCGATTCTTTTTGTTTTTCAAACAAATCGTCTTCGCATCGCCGTTTTGAAGACTGCTCAAAACACATCTAGGAAGCGTCCCACTTTACATTTTCTTCTCAGTTGCCGATGCAATAGAGCCGGTCAATCGTTCGCAAAAAAAGCATCCCATTGGAAACGCTTGGCGATGACCAAGATTGCTCGTCAATCTTGTTTCGGCTAATGACTCCAAACGTTTTCCCTCCTGACAATACATGAGTTGTTCCGTCGCCATCAAGACAGAAGACTCGTTCTCCATCCGTCCAAGGCGACGCCCAAAAAGCGCTGGCGGTTGGGACTCTTTTTCTATACACAACCACACCAGATTCAGCGTTGATGCAATTGACGATTCCTCCGCGACGTTCCAAAAGATAAATGTGCCCCCGACAATAAACAGGAGACGCCATCTGGATTCCTGACTTTTCAATCTTCCACGCGACTGCGTCGTTCGATGCAGCCTTGCCGCTTGGTGTAATGTCTCCTTTTCCGCCAGGTCTCACGCAGAACAGAAATCCACCACCGTCGTCCGCTCCACCACGATTGCGGAATTCGGTGCCGACATACAATCTCTCGCCGACAGCGATGGGCGTCGCTGAACTGCGTCCTTTGGACATATCGAGAGACCACAGGAGTTTACCGTTTTCAGGATCATAAGATCGATAGACTTGCCCACCAACGATCAACTCCTTTCGCCGACTGTTTTGCCAGATGATCGGTGAGCTGTATTGTGAGGGTTCATTTCGATTCGCCCGCCATTTTTCTTTGCCCGTCGCCGCGTCGAGGGCGACAACGAATGATTGTTCCTCGTTATCAACCTGTACAAATAGCGTCTGATTAAACAGTATCGGGGAACTGGAAGTACCCCAACCGGCACGCATCTTGAATGATCCGATATTCTTGCTCCATTGAAGATTTCCCACCAAGTCATAGCAGAATAAGCCGGTCATCCCAAAGTAGGCGTAGACAAATTTTCCATCAGTGATGGGTGTCTCGGTCGCGTAGCTGTTGGAGCTGTGACGAGGCAGCGATGGCTTCGCCGTTTTAGCGATTTTGCGCCAAACTTCTTTTCCTGAATTCCTGTCCAAACAAATCAATTCAAATCGGTACATTATATTGGTTAAATCTGACCGGCGCTGACCGCCGCCACCGGAATACGGTTGTGGGCGAGTGGTTTCTTTCCCACCTTCGTCCGGTACGGCAACCGTTAGGAAAAGCATATCACCCCAAAATACAGGGCTAGACCAACCTTCGCCTTGAAGTTCAATTTTCCAACGAACGTTTTCTGAAGCATCCCATTTAGATGGCGACGACTGTGTGGATCCGTCCCATTTCGGTCCTCGGAATTGAGTCCAGTTGTCCGCACGAAGGTCCCCGCAGATCAAAAAAACGGATAAAAGTGAGATCGACCAAATTCGAAGACATTTGAACATTTTTACTCTCGATTTTGTGGCGAAAAAACAGTTCGACGAACAGAAAGGCATGAGAAGTTGGGTTCGATTTTAAATTGAAGTGAGATTCAAAAAAAGCGACAACCCTCCAATGCAAGACCACAGTTATAACCCTCCTTGAAATCACTTGGGAATTTGTTTGGTATGTTGGGGGCCACAGACCAATGCGTTTAAAAAGACTCAATTGCCCGAATTGATACTGGCCCAAATCGGAGTGAGCGTCTCCAAAGCAGACAAGGGTCTTTTAAACGCATTTGAACTCTTTCCTGACGACTGAAAGCACAACAAGGATCCGCATGTGCATGGCAAGCTCGAGTTTGCGATGGATCTAATTGGATTTTCCGAAGCGAGGCACAAAACAGAACTAAACGTAACAAGATGCGGGGCTTGATGCACAGGTCGCCAAATGGAAAAAGGTAATGAAAACGTTGCTCTCAGATGAGAGTCAACGCGAGCGTTTAAAAACCCGGAAAGAACAATCAAAATTTTGGTTTGGGTCGCCGAATGTAATCTCCAAAAGCACTGTGCTACAATTCGAACAACATGGATTCATCGAAACAGATTGAGTACCTGTACAACTTGCGTTGTCGTGAACCTCAAAAAATCAAAAAGTGATTGCGTTTTGATGCAACAGCATTGAGTCAGAGGAATCGGGGGCTGTTATGAGAAGACTTTGGAAAACTATCCAATTGTGGTTTGAGGTCGACGGAACCTTCATTGCAGCGGCCGTCAGTTTCTATGCGGCGATGGCGTTGTTTCCACTAATCTTGGTCCTTTTGGCTTCGTGCGGCTGGCTGTTGGGCGGTTCGAACTATGTCCAAGAATTGGAAGTCCAGTTGATTGACATGATCGCTGATCAGACTTCCCAAAATTTTGCAGATACTGTGGCTTCCCAACTGAACAATATCCAGGCGAACGCCAATTTCTCTGGCTCTGTTAGCATCGTGACGCTCTTGGCTTTTACCGTCGCTTTGTTTGCGAATCTTGAACGTGGTTTCAGCAAGATTTGGCAGGCTCCAAAGGAAGCGTTTGCCGTTGGGAAGAACCTGCGTCAGATGTTATTTCATCGGCTGGTCACCTTTTTGATGATGGTGTTAGTGATCATTGCTGTCCTGATCAATTTCGCAATCAATTTCTCGATAGAGTTTGCGGCGTCTTATATTCCGGAGCGTTTTAACGTCGAATACGTTTGGTGGTCGGGTCAGCTTGCGGCCTCGACTACGCTTAACGCGATCTTGTTCGCCACGGTATTTCAAATCGTGCCTAGACAAAAGATTTTTTGGCGTCACGCCATTCAAGGCGGTTTGTTAACGGCGATTCTATGGGAGCCAGGTCGTTATCTCCTGTCTACTTTTGTGATCAGCGATCGCTATACGGCATTTGGAATTGTGGGCGTATTCCTGGCCGTTCTACTTTGGATTTTTTACGTTACCATCACGATTCTTTTTGGTGCATCTCTGGTTTGTGTTGTCGGCCGAGACTACAAAGATCAGGAAGAGTCACTTAGAGATTAAAGGGGGGGGCGGTACGCAAATAGGACCGACCATCGAATGGGGCAATAGGATAGACGATACTCTGATGCGATCCTCGAAGCGGAAAGAACCCTTATGGCTATATGAGGCTGAGGATTTTATTGACGCTGGGGCGATCGTGAGGATTGTTGCTGACGAAATGCATTCGAATGATTCCAGCTGGATCGATTAGAACATCGCCTCCCATTTGATTCCAGTCACGCCCCGGTTTTCCAGGAGCAGTGCCGGTTGCGATCAGCAGTAGATACTTCAGGATGGAAAGAGGATTGTAAAGTTGCCAGAACGTTCCCCGCTGCATCGAGTATCTGCGATAAAGATTTTGGTCTAAGTCAAGAAGAAGGGGCCATGTGAGACCTGAGCTGGAAACATAAGCTTTCGCCATGAAATCGTTGTCGAACGCAACGATTTTCACAACGACATTCGATGCATCAAGTTCCTTCTGGGCATCCCGCAACTGCGCGACGTGCTTGCGGCATGGTGGTCAGCCCAAGTGCCGATGGAAGATCAGCAATTGCCATTTGCCTGGCTCGCTATTTATCGTGTGAAGGTTCCCGTTCACGTCTCTCAACGAAAATGGGATCGCTTTTTGGTCAACAAGTGACATGAGTAACTTTCACGATGGAACCTAGACGGTCAGCTTTACGCTTTCGCAGGTCCACGCCCCATCTATTAAACGCCAAGTTTCACTGGACGGAGACTGGTCACGAAGGAGGCTTGGCAAGCGTTCTTCACGAACGTTATCGTAACACTGAAGCATGGCAAACCGGCGAAGCGTACCAGGGATTCCAACAGCCGAGTGGCCAGGATGTCCGGTAGCGGGGTACGGCCCACCATGATTCATTGCCGCAGAAACGGCGACGCCAGTCGGCATTTTGTCGTTGAGCATCCGTCCGACTTTTTGGGCCAAATGGGGGGCGACCTTTTGATAGGACGCATCGTCGCTCGAACCGGAATCAGAATAAATGCAGCCTGTGAGATTGCCTTCGAGTGCATTGACTGCGTCGATAAGTTGGCCATCGTTCTCGTAAGTGACGAAGAGTGCTGCATTGCCAAACGCTTCGGTTTGCATCGCTTCGGGTTGATTGATGAAGTTCTCGGCGGTCGTGACTAGCAGTGCATTCGGGCAACAGAACTTGCCTGAATCAGCTTCGGCGACCGTTGTGACTTTGGTTGCACCATTATTCTCAAGAAACGAAACGCTTTCGGAAAGGGATTTTTCGGTTGCCTCAGACAGGAGTGTTCCTGCCGGTGTTGCGTCGAATTTTTCTTTTACGCCAGTTGTGAATGCGTCACCAGCGGTGCCAGAAGGAATGAAAACAACACCCGGATTCGTGCAGAACTGCCCGGTGCCCATCAAGCAACTACCGGCGTACTCGTCAACCAATTCGCTGCCACGTTCTGTCAATGCACCGGGCAACATGATGACTGGATTTACGCTCGAAAGTTCCAGGTAAATCGGCTTTCCGGCAGCGTCGGCGGCAGATTTGAGTTTGAGTCCAGCTCCACGACTACCCGTGTAACCGGTCGCACCAACCCGCGGATCAGAGACCAGCTTTTCACCGTCGGCATGCCCGGTTCGATAGAGCAGCTGTACAATCGCCTTCGGCATTCCAGTCAATTCAGCGGCCTTCAACGCTTGTTCGGCAAGGATCCGTGTGGTTCCAGGATGCGAAGAGTTCGCTTTTCCGATGACCGGGTTTCCAGATGCAATCGCGGCAGCGAAGTCACCACCCGCGACGGAATTGAAAGCGAAAGGGAAATTATTGGGGCCAAAAACGACGACCGGGCCGAGTCCGGCAAAGACCGAACGAATATTCAATTGTGTGTCAATCGTCGGTAATGCCCAAGATCCACTTTTTGCAGCAGCAGCTGCCTGTCGTAATTGTCCGGTTGTCCGCGGCAATTCCACATCACCAAGCCTGGGCGATTTCGGCAAGCCGGTTTCAGTGAAGGCCATGTCAACAAGCTCATCAGCACGTTCTTCAATTTGTGCTGCGAAAGTATCCAAAAAGATGGCAATTTTTTCACGATCCATTAACCGCATTTCAACGAACGCTTCGGCGGCAGCGTTGAGGGCTTCGTCGCAATCTTCCCAAGTGCTTACCGGATACTCTTCGGTTAGTTTTTCACGGTTGTTTGGATTCGATGCGAAGAAACTGCCTGATGAATTGGCTTCTCGCCACTGACCATTAATGAGAACGTTTTGCATTATTTACTTTTTATTTATGAGTTGTCTAAGTTGGTTTGAATCGTGAGTTAGCCTTGGACGACCCCGTTTTGAAGCTTTCCAATTCCATTAATGTTGATTTGAATGTCGTCGCCGGGAAGCAATGTGAAATCGCTGTCGGGAACGATGCCAGTTCCCGTTAGAAGGAACGCACCATCCGGGAACGAATTGTCGCGTCCAAGCCACTGGACCAATTCGTCGAATTCACGGGCCAATTGAGATGCGTCTGTCTTACCTGAAAAGACTTTGTCACTTTCACGGTAGATGGACAGTTCGACCCCAAGATCCGATTTGGTCGGCATCTTCTCAGTTGGAGTAATCGCTGGTCCCAGGCCGCAGCAAGCGTCGTAGACTTTCGCTTGCGGTAAGTAAAGCGGATTATCGCCTTCAATATCGCGTGAGCTCATGTCGTTTCCGATAGTGAACCCAACGATTTCTTTTCGTGAGTTAATCGCGAGCGTAATTTCAGGCTCTGGAACGTTCCACTTAGAGTCAACGCGGATGCGTAAATTTCCTCCCGGTCCGATGACTCGATTTGGAGTTGCCTTAAAAAAGATCTCGGGTCGATCTGCTTCATAAACTCGGTCGTAGCAACTGGCCGCCGTTTCCGATTCTTCCATTCGCGCTGACTTGCTGCGAATATACGTAACTCCCGCTGCCCAAACTTCCTGCCTGTCAATGGGCGCAAGCAGTTTTACCGTCTCACATGGAACTGCGGGATTATTTGCGGCGATGTGAGTCAGTTTGTCCAGAAGGTTGTCGGAATCAAGGAAATCGAGAATCGGTGTCGGAGAGGTCGCCGACTGTTCATCGAGGTGCACCAGATCGCCAACAAGTACACCGGCAAAAATCTGATTCTGATATTGAACTTTGACAAGTTGCATGTGGTTTGAATTTTTCCAGCTAAGAAGATTGGGAATTCTGATTTTACCAAATGCGGGCCTTTGATATGAGGCCCGACGCGGAATAATTTTGCTCGCTTGTCAAGCGTGCAAAAGTTGGGAAAACCACAGACTGAAAAACATGCGATCAAACACTTCTCGCGAACGAATGCAGCGATTGGTTGCGATTCTGGAAAACGGTCGCTCGACGCAACAGATTCGCACGGACGTTATACCGCCCGATTTTTTGTTAACTTTCTGCCTGGTGTTTTGATGCAACCGTCAAAATCTGCCCAACGGCTAGGGGGTGTTTAGTCGCCCGACTTTTACGTTCGAAGCTGGGCGGAAAACCAATGAAAACGAAGAGTCGGCAGAATAGAAGGGCTTTTCGGGCATGGCCTTAAAAAAGGTTGAGCAATCAACGTAAATTCAGGTTCAGTGTGGAGCCACTTAGCTGAAGCTTGCCGTGTTTTGCCCCGTCTTTCCAAGTGTTGCATGTCACGTTGAAATCACCGGAGGCATAGCCGGAATTGACCCCTTGGAGCGCGGTGTTCTTACCTTGCAGCATCTCGATACTCTTGTCTGCGAAGTCTATCTTTGCGATCAGGACATCGGTGTCTGTAGGTTTGAATCGAACGATTCGTCCCTTGGTTTCATAATGCCAAACACCCTTGTGGTGCACTACCGCAATGAAGTGCTCTGCATCTGCGTCGCGAGGCGAACGTTTTGAAAATCGATCATGGACATGCTCCATTGAATACAAGATGTAACCCTCACCCCTCGAGCGACGATTGAAGGCGACACCATCCCCAAAATTGCCCAAATTCGCGGTCTCCGATTCCGCAGCGCCCAGTGCTTTGACCAAAATTTCGGCGACTGCAACTTGGTCACCGTTTCGTGCTTCGATTAAAACGTTAAATGGGTTTTGTGACTGGAGGTCAATTTTGGCTGCGAGGTATACTTTTCCATTCTGATCGACCTTGATTATTCCTTTATTATCGCCGTCTACAACCTTGAACGTTGTTGCCGAGTCGCCACCAGACGCCTTCAATTGTCCAATCAAATTGCCAACCTCAGTTTCTTCTGAGGCGGCGATGATTTGTCGATTGAATTCAAAAGGGCTTTCTTTATTAGAATGGAAAGAAATGGTGGTTCCGGTCAATCCAAATTCACCGTAATTTTTTTTGCCATTCCAGACGTTGGCTTTGAATTTCAAATCTCCTTCGGCAAATCCAAGCTGGATACCCCTTAATTGCAAGTTTTGGCCTCTCAGTGATTTGATTTCGTCGCCAGAGTAGTCGACCCTAGCGACCAACACATCGGTATCATTCGGTTCAAAATCGACATATTGGTCGTTCGTGTCATACAGCCATCGGTCGTCTTGGAATCGCACGCTAACGAAATGATCGGCGTTTCCATTGTGGACTTTTTGGTCCATGAATCGTTCGTCGATAGGTTGTCTGCTATGCATAATAAAACCTTCGCCGGTCGCCCGGTCTTGTCTTACAACGCCTCTGCCGGTATTGCCGATATCAACCGCTGAGGCCGACTTGGAAACGGTGACCTCCAAACGGATTCGATTGTTGAGTTCGTTAGATTCGTTCCATAGATTTTCAGGATCGACGGTGAATTCGATTCGATAAATCCCAGCTTTATCGGGTGTCCAGCGTTCGGTAAAAAGATCACCGTTTTGGGTGGGGAAAAGAAACTCGCCAGTGACGCCGCCATCTTGATCGGCATTGCCAACCAGCACACCAACCCAAGATGGGATGCTTTCAGCTTCGAAAAAGACGTCGACCTCTGCGTAATTATGAAATCGTCCATCGCCCGAATTGAACCAACTTTCAACAATGTTGACTTCATCCCCAACAGCGAGTGGTTGATCTGCGAAGTTGTCGAAATCGTCGACAAAATTGAACTCCGGTGTTCCGACCTGCATCTTGATATGAAATGTTGATTCGCCACTGGACTCATTTCCGTAATACTGAACCAGGTTTAGCGTGACTCGGTCCCAACCATTTTGGACATTCCAGCCACCATCCACTCCACTCATGGATAGGTCGCCAAATGCGACCGGCAGAGCGGAATCAGGAGTCGAAAATCGACCATCGCTATAATCGATCGAGCTTGGACCTGTTTGTGAGACAATCTTGCTGATGTGCCCCTCCAAAGCAAAAACGCCAGACTGGTTTTCAAATGAGTCACTTACATTCAAATCAATCGACACAACCTCGAGGTAATCTCCCGCATTCAATTTGATCTCTGGCCGGACCGCCGAAATGTATTCGCCTTGACCATTGATTCGAATGTTCACCCCATCGATGGTGGCGGCGGAACCCTGGACCTCAGGAGCCACCTCGGCGAAGGTGATGGGCTCCGATTCCACGATATTCTCAAATCCTGTCGCTGTCATCATTTGGCGATCTTCCAGATTTTCGAAACTGGAAGAGAAAAAAGTAGAACCACGGATTTCGCTTTCCATTTCTGAGATCGTATTGAGGACATCTTTGGCTGCTTGGAAGAAATTTGCTTTGTGAGTCATCTGTATTCGTAGGTTTTTGGAATTTGACGAAATGGATAGCGTGTCGATTCAGTTTCGAGCAAACTTGGTCGAACCAAGTTGCCGTCCGTTTGATTTCTGATTAGCAATGGAAATGTGCTATCTTTCCGAGCCTGGGTCAAAGAGAAATGGTTGATCGGATCAAAGATTTATCAATTTATTATCCCCTTAATTACGCTTGACTTTTCCGTTTTTTGACAAAATCAAACTTGCGGATTTGACAAACGCCCAAACGTCATGCCGAGACTTAAGATTCGGACAGTTCAACGCGTAACCATTGGCGAACGATTATCGATTTAATGAGACGGATCCCTTTGCATTGATTTGACCGGCAGGGCCGGCATATGTGATGCACGATGTCAAGCGGTTTCCCCGTCGCTGGATCTTTATGTCGGAGTTGGTAACTGATAAATTGAGGAACGGAGTTGTCGACTTTGGTTTCATCTCGAATCCATGCTTGGCGTTCCCGTTAATCGCCCATTTTTTAAACAGAGGAATCGCATGTCGACGATCAGTTCCAGCATTCAATTGTTACCCGAAGTCGAAGAGTTTTTGTCGAATGGTCCTATCAAGGCGGTTGTGGGTGGGAAAGAGGTTTCGTCTTCCGGCAATGAGATTCACGCCACGATTGATCCAGGGTCAGGTGAGACGTTGGCTGAGTTTGTTGCGTTGCAGGATAGCGATATTGACGAAGCGGTAATCGTTGCGGCCAAGGCATTTCGGCAAACGGGTTGGGGGAAGATGCCGGCTTCTGAGCGGTCGGCATTGCTTCAAAAACTTGCTGATTTAATGGACGAAAAGAAAGAAGTTCTTGCTCAGTTGGAATCGATCGACTGTGGAAAGGTGCACTCTCAGGCCCTCGGGGATATAGAGGGGTGTATTTCTACATTTCGGAATTTTGCTGATGCAGCGATATCGATTGAACTGTCAACATCGCTAAATGTGAAGGGCCATGAAGCGCGAGTTGTACGGCACCCATGGGGTGTTTGCGGGTTCATCGTTCCGTGGAATTTTCCGATGATCTTGCTCGGTTGGGGGTTGGCTCCCGCACTTGCTGCTGGCAATACGGTGGTCTTGAAACCGGCTGAAGACACGCCTCTTTCAGCGCTTTACTTTGGACGACTGGCAAAACAAGCCGGGATTCCAGACGGCGTCATCAACATCGTGCCAGGGCTTGGAGAAGTCGCCGGCGCGGCCCTCGCCAATCACCCTGAATTAAAACGGATGTCGTTTACCGGATCGCCCGAGGTCGGACAATTGGTCGCTGAATCGTGTGGCAAAAACCTGACGCCGGTGAAGTTGGAGTTGGGCGGCAAAGGGGCAGCTGTTGTGTTCGATGATGTCAATATTGAAGAGACGGCCCAAAAGTTGGTCGATGCGATTACGTTTCATGCGGGGCAGGTTTGTTGCGATGCCACCCGATGGTTGATACACAAGAATATCTACAGTCAATTCGCAGATGAATGTGTGGCACGGTTGCAAAAGATTCGAATCGGCCATGAGCTGGACTCGAAAACACAGATGGGGCCAGTCGTAAATAAGGTGCAACTTGATCGCATTTTGGGATTTTTGAAAAGGGGATCTTCGGACGGCGCTGACACGCTTCTGGAGGGTGGTGCTGCAGAAGTCGAAGGTCGAAATGGCTTTTATGTGAAGCCAGCGCTGCTTGCTGGCGGACTCGATAATGTTGCTGCCTGTCAGGAGATATTTGGTCCGGTGGCATTTCTGTCGTCGTTCGATAATGAAGAGCAAGCGATTGAAATGGCAAATAACACCGATTATGGCTTGGCCAATAGCGTTTGGTCGGCTGATTTAACTCGCTGTAACCGTGTTGCTGAAGCGATGGTCGCGGGAAACAGTTGGATCAATGCTCATAATGTCTTCGCGTATGGCGTACCGTACGGTGGTGTGAATAAAAGTGGCATGGGCGGCGGCGTGAATAGTATTGAGACCTTGATGGATTACTATCGAACTCAATCCGTCGTTCGGCCGCTCGATTCGTTGTCGCATTAACACGAGAGTTTCCAGCACCGGCAGTTGCCTACCCTGTTTTTGCGGTCCCTGCGGTTCAGAAGCGAATGACATGAGCCGATAAAGAGGCAACATGTTGGTGATTCATTGACGTTCGTTGTTGTGATGATGAATAGGTTATTGAATAATAGGGATGGGTATCCAAATAGTGTTTTATTGAACTCAATGTGAGCATCATGCCTAACTCAATGCAATGTACTCTGATTCTTTCAGTCTTTGTGCTCGTGTTTTTTGGCAGTCCGTTTTGCGGTGCGCCACGTGCCATTGCCGCAGATGAATTGTCGGCAAACGTCGAGGCCATTTTCGTCAAGCATTGTTTTGATTGCCATTCTGGCCAGTCCCCAGAAAGTAGTTTCGCGCTTGATGCTCTATCTGACGAAATGTTTGCCGGGGGCGATTCAGGCGATATGGCAATCGTTCCTGGAAAGCCACTCGAAAGTTCAATTGTTGCTTGGATCAGTAGTGAGGACGACGCGACACGGATGCCGCCTGAGGGGAAGTCGCTCTCACCTGCTGAAATAGAGACCGTCAAAAAATGGATACAACGTGGAGCTGAGTACGATGCTCCATTCCGAAATCAAAACTCGGAACTTTGGTCGTTCAAGCCGATCCAAAGGGAACTGGCAATTAATCCTCAAGATCTTTCCACGATTCATCAACGAAGTGTCGTAAATCCAGTTGACATGCTGGTGGCGGAAAAGCTGCAGGACAACGAACTGACGTTTTCGCGTCCTGCAAACAAGCGTGATTTGATTCGTCGGCTCTACTTGGTCATGCTCGGACTTCCTCCGCGACCATCCGACGTTGAGGAGTTTGTAAACGATACCCGCGATGATTCTTATTCACGATTAGTTGATCGAGTTCTTTTGTCACCCGCCTACGGCGAACGTTGGGCCCAGCACTGGTTAGACATTGTTCGTTTTGGAGAAACGCATGGTTTCGAAACCAATCGAGAGCGACCCAACGCGTGGCCCTATCGGGATTACGTCATAGATGCTTTGAATTTAGACAAGCCATACGATCAATTTGTGAAAGAGCAAATTGCTGGTGATCAAATGGGGGTCGACGTCGCGACCGGATTCATAGTCGCTGGGCCACACGACATCGTGAAGAGTCCCGATATCAATTTGACGTTAATGCAGCGGCAGGATGAGTTAGCGGACATTGTCAACGCTACGGGGACGACGTTCTTAGGGCTTACGCTTGGATGCGCGAGATGTCACAACCACAAGTTCGACCCCATTTTGCAAAAGGATTTTTATTCGATGCAAGCTGTGTTTGCAGGGGTAAATCATGCCGACCGGCGATTGGTTGACGAAACGGGCAAGCAACAAATTGCTAAGTTGCAACGAGAAATTGCAGAAGCAAAGTCCCAACTTGCTGCTATTTTTAAGGATGTCGCGCCAAAGCAACTGTTACCGCCAGTCAATTTTCAAAAGAATGTTGAAGCGTTTCCCTCGACTGAAGCGAGAATCGTTCGGTTTACGGTGTCAAAAACCTCAGGGGCCGAGCCATGTATCGATGAAATCGAAGTATTCTCTGGAAGCGAGAATGTTGCGTTGAACTCAAAAGGGGCCATCGTTCGTGCTTCAAGCAATCTTCCAGGGTACGAAATTCACCAAATCAAGCATGTGAATGATGGGAAATTCGGTAACGAGAATAGTTGGATATCAAATGAGCCGAATAGCGGTTGGATCGAAATTGAGTTTGCGAAAGTTCATGAAATCAATCGCATTGTTTGGGGGCGCGATCGTTCAGGAAAAATACGTGACCGATTGCCAATAAGCTATAAAATCGAGATCAAGAAGGATGGCCAAGATGATGTTTGGACAACGGTTGCAAATTCCAAAAAGCGAAACCCGTTTGGAAATGGAAATGATCTAGAGCCGGATTTTGAGCTGCTTTCTAAAGCAAATCGTTCAGTCGCAAAAGCGGTACATGAAGGCATCCTGAGTGATCAAGCGGAGCTAAAGGAAATCCAATCGAGCCGGTTGGTCTATGCTGGGACTTTTTCGCCGCCGGCTGCGACTCATCGGCTTTATCGTGGAGACCCACTTCAAAAACGTGAAGAAGTCGAACCGAACACGGTAGTGGCACTGGGGTCATTGAAACTGGAAAAGAATGCACCAGAAGCGAGCCGCCGGGTTGCGTTGGCGAATTGGCTAACGCAAAAAAACAATCCTCTGCTCGCTCGCGTGATTGTAAATCGGATTTGGCAACATACATTTGGCAGAGGAATCGTAGCGACGCCGAACGATTTCGGAAACAGTGGACGGAAACCGACTCACCCGCGAATGCTAGATTATCTGGCAACGGAATTGATTGAATCAGGTTGGTCGATGAAGCATGTTCATCGAATTCTTCTGACATCAAACACGTTTCGTCAATCGAGTGAACCCAATAAAATCGGACTGGCAAAAGATTCAGGAGGAGAATTGCTTTGGCGGTTTACTCCCAGAAGGATGGCGGCCGAAGTGATGCGGGATTCAATGATTGCAGCTTCAGGCGTTCTGGATAATCGAATGGAAGGGAAGGGGTTCGATGGTTTTGAAGTTGAGATGGAAAATGTGCGACACTTTTTTCCTAAAAAAAGTTACGGTCCGGTAGATTGGCGGCGAATGGTCTACATGACCAAGGTCCGTCAGGAGAAGGATTCAGTTTTTGGTGTGTTCGATTGCCCGGATGGCAGCCAAATTATCTCTCGGAGAAGTCGTTCGACCACGCCGCTGCAGTCTTTGAATCTCTTGAATAGTACGTTTGCTTTGCAGCAAGCTGAACTGTTTGCCCAGCGTCTTGAACGCTGGGCGGATGAGCCGAGTGAGCAGATTGCGACGGCCTATCAGTTTGTTTTTAGTCGTCGACCAACGCTTGATGAGCTAAAGGATTCCACCGATTTTATCGCAGAATTTGGGCTTCCAGCATTTTGTCGAGCCATCTTTAACAGCAATGAATTTTTGTTCATTCAATAAATTTATTGAGTCCAACGGTAGTAGGAGGGGCTGGCTGAGGAGGGGTTGACGTGTAAACCCAGTGCCTGGTCGGGCCCGTTACGGCCCTGCGTGGGTGGTGGGTGTCAATTTTTCTACAATTAGCTTCAAACTCTGTGGATTGGGGGCTAACTTTCGTTTTGTTCTGCTTGCCTCTGATTTTCCTGCTTCGTCTCTGAGTTTTTCGTTTATATTGCACCCATGAAATGTCCATTTTGCCGTAAAGATAACGACAAGGTAATTGACTCTCGCGGAAGCGATGACGGGTTCGCGATCCGTAGACGCCGCGAGTGCTTGTCGTGCGGGCGAAGGTACACCACGTATGAACGGCTTCATGATGTGAATCTGAAGGTAGTAAAGAAGGACGATGTTCGTGATAATTTTGACGCGCAAAAAATCCGCGATGGCTTACAAAAAGCTTGTTGGAAACGGCCAGTCAAAGCAGAGGAAATCGAAAATATGGTGACTCGGATCGAGCAACGGATCTATTCCGAGTACGACATGGAAATTGACAGTCGAGAATTAGGCGAGATCGTGATGGATGAACTTATGAAAGTTGATCAGGTTGCCTACGTCCGCTTCGCCAGTGTTTATCGTGAGTTCAAGGACGTTCGGGATTTTGTCGAAGAACTCGAGCCGATGCTTCGTTCGCGAACCAAGTGATTTTCGTTATTGCACCAAAAGGTGCAATGACGTCATTTCGCTCGTTTGTTTGTCGGAAGAGAACTCGGCGTCAATTTGCCGCCGAGACTCCTTTTTGCGAAATGAATAACGAGGCGTTGCTCGCTATTTGGCGTTGCTCGCTATTTGGCAAGGGCACGACCGGTAAAGCCTTCCTCTGCGATCCAATCAATGCAAAGCTTCGGCCACGCTTCAGCCCCTTTCATGCCTTTTGCCAACCCGATTCCATGACGACCTTTGTCGAAAACATGAAGAGCAGCTGACACACCTTTGTTTTTACAAGCAAGATAGAATTGGATACTGTTTTCAACTGGTACGCCTTTGTCCGCGGTGGTATGCCAAAGGAAACACGGCGGAGTCTCTTTTGTGACTTGGTCTTCGTTTGAATAAAAAGCGACCAGTTCTTTTTCGGCGTCTTTTCCGATTAGGTTCCGTTGTGAACCTCGATGCGTGTACGGCTTGTCGAACCCAATCACGGCGTAACAAAGGATGGCGAAGTTTGGATTGCAAGACGATTTGTTAACAGAATCCGAATCGTCGAGTTCGCCAATGCTCTTATGGGTCGCACAGCTGGACGCGAGATGGCCACCGGCTGAAAAACCGATGATTCCAATTTTTTCAGGATCTACTTTCCACTTTTTTGCATTCGTTCGAACGGTGCGGATGGCTCGCTGGGCGTCCATCATCGGGTAGGGATGGCCGTACCCCTTTCCGCGATGCCTGTAGTCGCAGATAAAAGCGGAGATTCCGTTTTTGTTTAACCAATCGGCAATTTCGTGTCCCTCGTGCCCCATCGCTAATCCGCCGTATCCACCACCAGGGCAAACGACAACTGCAGTTCCAGACGGGTTTTCTTTGGCCGGGTAAAGAATCAACGTTGGTTTGTCATTAGGGGAGTCACCCTTGGCGCCGGGAGCACCGTCTGGCCAAAGTAAAAGGGTTTCTGGGGTTTTGGGCTCTTGCACCGGACTTCCGGTGGAAGGGTCTTGAAGAGAATCAGATCCGTATGTGATCTGACTTAATAATGCGAAACTAAAGCACGAAAGAACGCTGACCGTAGCGGTAAATTTTCCAGAACGATTCTGGATAGCAAGAAATGACATAAGTTGTCCTCTGATGATGGAGAAGACAACTTAACATCGTTTGGCGATCGATTCAACAATTTGCATTGCCGCGGTAAGAATTGGCTCGCCCGAATTTCACTGGGCAGATCCTGAGATGTTACCGGCAACACTCTCAATTGTCGGAGCACGTTGGCTGGACAAATAAGTTTCACGAAGTAGGGTTTGCTCTGATCCGACCGCGTGGTGGGGAAGGAAAAAAGCTCCAGCTACATTCGGCTTGTGTCCTGGGAACGTGTACTTCGCCAGAACGTTTCGAAGTTCGGTTTGTCGAGCTTCGTCGATCTCCGGATTCATTGAGTTGGCAACGAAGACATCCAATTTTTTTTGTTGCGCCAGAATCTGTCGAAGTCTATTGTATCCGGACGAGTTTAATTTGTTCGTCTTCGGATCGAAATGGACCGAATCGAGGATTCTGTTTTGACTCGCCCCCAGTGCATACATGGGTGCAAAAGTGTTTTGGATCATCATTTGGTCTTCAACGATGAAGGGGGAAGGAAAGGCATTGTTTCGTTGCATATCGCGATGAAAGTTTTCCTTTGACTTCCTCATACCAGCCTTGAAATTGCTGATGGAATTCTGGATGCTGCCGCATGCATTGCTGAAGATGTTTTGGGAGTAAGCGTTGCTTGTAACCAAAAGTAAGGCTGAGAAGGCGAGAACGCCTATTGACTTCCGAATCAGCATCTTTTCTCTCCGATTCCTTGGATCTGCAAAATCGGTAGAAGGAAATACTGTCGTAAAATCCTGAACGACAATCCACCGATAGCGAATTTATCGGGCGATTCTTGCCGAGATCTCAAATCATCGTCGGACAAATCGGTTCATTCAATCGTTCCGATTATTCTGATTTTGCGGATCAAATCCCCTTTTCCAATTGGGGGAATTCGTTGGGGATCCGCAAAAGGGCATCCCGCCATCGAATTGACGTGCTATTTTCTTTCGCTTAACGATTCATCGCTGGCAACATTTCGTTAATCATCGTGATCGCCGCGGGGCCAACCAAGACGATGAAAATGCCGGGAAAGATAAAGATGACCAGTGGGAAAATCAATTTCACAGCAGTCTTTGCTGCCTTTTCCTCGGCGATCTGGCGTCGTTTGGTGCGCATCGCATCGCTTTGAACGCGAAGCGCTTGGGCGATGCTTGAACCGAATCGATCAGCTTGGATGATGATCGACGCTAGTGACTTTAAGTCGTCAATGCCATTGCGTTCACCCATTTCCCGGAGCACTTCCTCTCGGTCACGGCCCATTTGAAGCTGCTTGTTGCATATGCCAAATTCGGTTGCAATCGTCTTGTGCGTTTTACTCATTTCGTTGGCAACTTTCCGAAGAGCTTGGTCCAATCCCAGACCGGCTTCAACACAAACCACCATTAGGTCTAGTGCGTCGGGTAGTGCCAGGAAGACTTTTTGTTTTCGCGAGCTACCCATAAAACTCAACACAACATCGGGCACAAACATGAAAATCGCACCAAATCCAATGCATTTAATCACCATCATCATGGTGAAATTTCCACTGATGACCAACATGCCTCCACCCAGAACCAAACCGAAAATGGTCGAGACCATTTTGATCGTCAGAAACATTGGAATCGCTTTTTCGCCCCGGTATCCGGCGAATGAAAGCTTTTCTTTAAGCTTGTTTTCATCTTTTTCGTTCTGCGGCTTGAGTGCCTTGGAAAACCCGGGACTCGCTTTTTCCAGCAAACCAGCCAAGCGTGCTGAAGCCCCCCGTTTTTGCTCAAACATGTCGGACGAAGATTGTTTCTGGTTCAGCTTCTCCAATCGCTTTTCTGTGTTCGTTGCGCGAGACGCAAGATGGTCGATGATGACCCAAAGCCCGACTGCCACGGCACCAAAGATGGCGAATGGAAGGTAAGTTGCGAAATCGATATCTGCGAAAAACATTGTTCTATTTCTGTTTAGATTTGCTTTGTCTTTAAATACTGATCGTTTTTGTTTTTGCGGTCGCTGAGTTTGAACTATCGGGAAGAGCGTTCTAATACTCGCCAAATTCAGCTCACCGCCATCGTTTTAAACTTTAATGTCGATAATTTTCTTAATCACGAAGGCACCGATCAACTGCATCACGATAGCTCCCATCAACATTTGTTGACCGAGTGGGTCTTCAAACAACATCATGATGTAGTCGTAGTTCAGTTTTAGCATGGTGAGAAAAAGGACTGGTGGCAGCGCCAGCAAAACAATTCCTGACAGTCGGCCTTCACCTGTTAAGGCTGCGATCTGGCCGAAAATTTGAAAACGTTCGCGAATCAATCGCCCGATTTTTTCGAGAATTTCGGAGAGGTCGCCGCCGGTCGTTCTCTGCAAAATGATTGCCGTTGCAAAGAAGCGAAGGTCAACGTTTGGCACTCGATTGGTCATTTCTTCAAGCGCTTCTTCCAAAGGAATACCAAGGTTTTGTTCTTCATAGCAGCGGGCGAACTCTGGACCAATTGGATCTGCCATTTGTTCGGCAACCAATTGGATCCCTGCTGGTAAGCTATGTCCCGCCTTTAAAGCTCGTGAAACCAATTCCAACGTTTCGGGAAGCTGGGCAGAGAATTTTTGGAGCCGACGCTTTCGCTTCCAGATGATGTAGAGGACGGGCATGAATCCAAAAACCAAGGCAACCACTGGCACCACGGCTTTGATTGGTGAAAGTACGGCGGCGATAATTCCGGTCGAAAAACCAAATCCGATCGACATGAAGATGATTTTTTGCGGTGAAACAGTCATTCCCGCTTGTTCAATGTAAGTTCTCAGATTCAAGAACTTTGAAACGAATTCTTCAAGCTTTCCCGGTAAGTTATCAAGCGGTTTGGAGATGACTCCGCCGGTGTTGTTGTCGAAAATGCTGGATGCAAAACCCTCGTTTGTGATGTTCTTTAATCGATCTTCAACTGCGGTTTCTTCGGGGCTCTTGAACGACATCGCAATTGCCCCGGCAAGCGTTGCAACGCAGGCGAAAACGGCGATGATGATGAAAATGCTCGTCATGATTAACTCACGATATTTTTCGTTAGCGGAATGTGTGTTGTTTTGAGGTGCGAATTCGTAATTTTAGTTTTCGGTTTCTGACTGTGGTTCAAGGGGCAAGAGTGACTCTTGAACGCAGCCATTGGTAAGCTCCGTTTAGCATTCAAGCATGACACGTTCGCGGAAAGTCGACGCTGGCAAGCGAACCCCTGCCGCCTCGAGGTGCTCCATAAACTTCGGTCGAACGCCTGTCGAAACGAAACGTCCCTTTGCTTTTCCGTCTTCACCGATTCCCGTTTGTTCGAATCGGAAAATGTCTTGCATGACAATGGTGTCTTGTTCCATGCCGGTGATCTCCGTTATGTACGTCACCTTTCTAGGACCACCTTGCAATCGGTTTGCTTGAACGATGAGGTGGACGGCGCTGGAAATTTGCTGACGCATCGCACGAATGGGGAGGTCAAAGCCGGACATCATGATCAGGGTTTCCAAGCGGGCCAAGCAGTCACGCGGTGTGTTCGCGTGAGTGGTCGTAAGTGAACCGTCATGACCGGTGTTCATGGCTTGAAGCATGTCGAGGGTTTCAGGGCCACGGCACTCACCGATGATGATACGCTCAGGACGCATCCGCAACGCGTTCTTGACAAGTTCGGTTGCAGAGATCGCGCCTTTGCCTTCGATGTTGGCCGCGCGAGTTTCGAGTCGAACGACATGGTCTTGTTGCAATTGCAATTCCGCCGCATCCTCAATCGTTACGATTCGATCTTTGTTAGAAATAAATCCAGAAAGGGTGTTGAGTAGAGTCGTTTTACCGGAACCGGTACCACCTGAAATCACGACGTTGAGGCGAGCTTTCATAGCGCCTTCCAGAAGCATGACCATCTCAGGTGTGAAAGCCTGATATTTCAACAGGTCCTCAAGCTTAAGGGGATTCGAACCGAAGCGACGAATGGAAACCGCAGCACCATCAAGAGCCAGTGGTGGAATGATCGCGTTGAATCGAGATCCGTCAGCCATCCGGGCGTCAACCATCGGACAGGTTTCATCGACACGGCGACCGACTTTCGAAACAATTCGATCAATGATTTGAAGTAAATGATGATTATCGCGAAATTCGACAACCGATTTTTCCATTTGACCACCACGCTCGCAGTAAATGTTTTTCGGGCCGTTGATCAAAATATCGCTGACCGAGGGATCCTTGAGGATCAATTCGAGCGGGCCCAGTCCGAGGACTTCGTCTAAAACCTCGTCAACCAAACGGTCGCGCTCGGACCGATTGAGGAATGTGTTTTCTGCGTCGCATAGGTGTTCAACGACGACCTTGATTTCCTTGCGAAAACGTTCGCCCTCGACGTCTCCAACCTTCGTCAAATCAAGCTTGTCGATCAGTTTTGTGTGAAGTGTTCGCTTGAGAAGTTCGAACTCCTCAGCCTTTGATTTTTGACCAGTGTTTCCCTTAACCATGTTATTGCCAACGGCCATTTTTTTATCCTTACACAAAATTCAAAGTGACGCGACCTATTCACGCATGGAAGCGACACTGCCGAAAAATAGGTCAAAACTGCGGTTGATTCGTACCGATTCAGAAAAAAATGTTTTGGACCGAAAGATTTGTTCGCGCAATCCGAATAAGCGTTGTTGTCAGCAAAATTGGACATTCACCAAGCCTCAGACGGCGGCGATTCGCAAGCATCGCCAAACCTCAACCCCAATAGAGAATCCAGCTTGGTGGCCAGCCGTTTTGATTTAATGATGGTTTGTTATACTCTCGCCTAATGAACCGGCGGAAAGCGGCGGTGACTTGATCTGCTGTTTAACTTGATCTGTTGTTCAAAAAGTTTAGGTCGGAAGCCAACGGTCGTCGAAGTCGAAGTTTAATGATATTGGAACAATGACACGATCAACGGCGGCAGGGTGGTGTTACAAATCGCAGCTTAGAGGATTGCAGCAAAGTTATGGGTGACAGTGCTAATGCGATTGAGGTCAGTGACCTTCGCAAGACTTATTCGGATGGGATTTTCGGGCGGCGGAAATTCCAAGCGTTAAAAGGGGTTACATTTTCCGTACCCAAAGGCGCGGTTTTTGGATTGCTTGGTCCCAACGGAGCTGGGAAAACCACCTTTGTGAAAATCATGCTAGGGATAGTTGGAAAGACGGTCGGCGACGCAAGTGTCATGGGGCATAGTGCCGGGTCGTCCAAGGCGCGAAACCAAATTGGGTATTTGCCTGAGCATCTACGGGTGCGGCGGCATCATACCGCTCATTCCGCTTTGGAGTTTTATGGTGGATTGAGCGGCTTGTCGGTTTCCGAGGTGCGAGCGAAACGAGACGCTTTGCTGGAGAAAGTTGGCTTGGAGGAGTGGGGGAACTCTCCGGTTAAGAAGTTTTCCAAAGGGATGTTGCAGCGGCTCGGATTGGCGCAAGCACTTCTTCATGATCCCGATCTTTTAATCCTTGATGAACCGACCGATGGACTTGATCCTCAGGCTCGAGCGGATGTTCGCGAGATCATGACGGCATTGCAAAAAGAAGGGAAGACGATTTTTCTCAACAGCCACATATTGCAGGAGGTTGAAATGGTCTGTGATGGCGTCGCTATTCTCGACCATGGCGATCTTAAGTATTGCGGTCCGGTCGAAAAAATAGGTGATTTTATTGAAAAGCGGACTGGGATTCGAACTGGAGTTGGGATGACTTTCATCGTCGAATCCGATCTGGAGACCATGAATAAGTTGGTCGACTGTACTCCCGGCGATGAATTAGCAGATCAGCCGGGTGGTGTCATTGAGTATTATTCGACGAGAATCGATTCCGAATTTGTCAATGCAGTGATCGACCGACTACGGCAAAACGCAATAACGATTCGCGAGGTTGCGAAAAAGCATGTGACTTTGGAGGAAGCGTTTCTCGCGATTCTGTCCAACGAAAAAATCGGGGACGATTCCAATTCTGAATTGGGAGAAACTGAAGGGAGAAAAATCGGATGAGACCCTATGTCGCAGTGATTAAAGATGCTTTTCGTGAGGCTTTTGTATCGCGAGTGTTATGGATTGCCTTGATTTTGTTATCGCTGGTGCTGCTCTTCATTTTTCCGCTGAGCTACAGCTTTCAAACGACGACTGAGCTGTCTCGATCGTCAATCGTTAATGCGGTTGAGGTCATTGAGTCATTGCAGTCGGCCAGAAAGACGATGTTAGAACGGACGGAGATGGGCAATGAAGATGATTTGTCCTCAGTAGAAGAACTCGTTTCCATGATCCCTGCTGAAGAGTTGGCGAAACTGGATGAGGTTGCCGAAGAAACGAGCGATGCACCCGAAAAGAAAAGTGAGAAGAAAAAGCGAAGGGGCGGTAGTGATGTGAAGCAATACGTTAAACGTCAACGGAGCGTTGCGGATGTCCTGAACATTATTATTACGAAAGAGGATACCAGAAACCTGAAGTCGTTGGATGTATCGATGGTCTCACCCGAGGCCCGCGCCATATTCGAGAATCCAAGTGCCACTCCGGAGGAAGTTCAGCGATTCAATCGATTAATGATTGAACAGACTTTTGAAACAAGCATCGTGCCCGGATCGGCCACATCGATAGTTTTTTACTACCTTGGGATGAAAATCGGGGGGAAGATTGCAATTGAAAAGGAGCGACTGATTTATTTGATCCAGGTTGCAATCAAATACATTCTGAATTTTATTTTTAGCTCTGTCGGTGTTTTGATGGCGTTGATCATCACTGCAAACGTTATCCCTCAGACGTTTGATCCCGGTTCGTTGAGTTTGCTGTTAAGTAAACCGGTTTCTCGATGGAAGCTTTTCATCGCACAATTCCTGGGCGGATGTGCGTTCGTCACTTTGACCATGGGATTCTTCTTCGTAGGGATTTGGTTGTTTCTGGGCATGCGAATGGGTTATTGGAATTCCAGACTTCTGTTCTACGTTCCATCCTTCATTGGGATTTTTGCGATTTACTATTCGGCGTCCGCGATTGCTGGGTTGCTTTGGCGCAGTCCAATTGTTTCGGTGGTTGCCGGTGCAAGTTTATGGCTATTTACTTTTGTTATGTTCATCGTTAACACCGTTTGCGAAACATCTTACGACAGTGTTTCGTTCAAAAGCATCGATGTGCACAAGGGCCAACAGATTGCGTCGTTCAATCCAGATGCCCCGAAACAGGTTGGGCGATGGGATTCAGAGGCCGGTGACTGGGAGGATATCTCCCTCGGTGCTCGATCTGAATTGGGTTTCACTGACGGTCCGTATTACGATGAATCAACAGATGCTTTTTTTGGACTTCGGCAGCAAATGTTGATGACGCCGCTTGGACCTCGTGGCGGTGAGGTCAGTTTGCTGGGGAGAAAGCGATCGGGTGAAAAGTTTTCCAAGTTGGATGTTGAAGCGACATCTTTTAAGAAAATGTTTCGTCGCAATGACGGCAGGGTTTTGCTGTTGGCCGCGGGGCGGTTGCATCTGCTGGAAAAAGTTGCCCCGGCCGCCGGGGTGGTTGTTGCCAATAACGCTGCCAAGCAAGATGAAAACGTATTGGCAGACGATGGGAAGATGGATGGTAAGGAGCCTGGTACGACGCTGGACGCGCCGAAGTGGATCAACGCTCGGAGCTTGGGACCAAAACGCTCCATACGAACCGCCGGAACGAAAACAGCGTTGGCTTTCAATCGAGATAACGATCGATTCGCGGTATTACGACGTGGAAAGCTATCCATTTATTCGCGGGCGGGTGATCAGGATTACGCGCTCTTGCGAGATGCCGAATTCGATCAATTCGTAAATAGCGAATTGGAAATCGGTTACGCAGGTGACATTATTTTGATTTTCGACAAGAAACTGGGTGTTATTTCGATTGATACGGTCGACATGACGATCAAAACTGAGTTTGGGTCAGGAGAACGATTTGTTCCGAAATCGATACAGGTTTCGCCAGATGGAGAATGGATTGTCGCTCTTCGGCAAAACGAAACGGTATGGGTCTATTCGGTAAAGAAAGATACTTTTGAAAAAAGTGGAATTTCAAGAGAGGCTAAAGCCATTTGTTTTGACGATAAAGGGCATTTGCATGTGGCGGATCGCTGGTTGCGAGTGACGGAAACTGATCTTTCTACGTCCGGTTTAATCTCCACAACCGAAGGACAACGGACTCGATTTCAATTCGTGTATCAACGAATCGTGTATCCACTTTATTATGTTTTTCCGAAATGGGGCGAGTTGAATTACACGGTCGAATACCTTGTAACCGGGCGGGACACCGCTGACACGTTTTCGACAGTTATTCTGAAAGTGCTTGGGTTTGATCGCGTTATGCCGGTTCCGCTTGAGACTTACAATTTGAAACCGTGGCCTCAGGTCTGGACATCGCTACTTTTCATTGCTTTTATGTTGGGGATCGGCTGCGTCATTATCGAACGAACAGATTATTAAGCGTGTAAATGTCGAAAAAATCGAATCGTTGACTTGAGACGAGTTGAGTTACAGCGAAATTTCGCTTGTGCCAATGTTTTTGGCCGCTCATGTTTCATTTACCGCTATGTGGAATGTGATGGTTCAGAACATCGATAGACGTAGTTGGGCGTCAAAATTCACGCCGTTTTGCAATGCGCATGATCGGGTACAAAAACTTGAGTCTTTCGGCTTGCCTCGCGTCAGACACCCCTTGCAGTTTGATCCAGAAAATTCGATAACGCGAAATCTTTTAAACACGGTAAATCAAGAGTTTTCAGAACCCATGCGGCGGACTTTTTTAAATTCAAAAATTCATCGAGCCACCGTTACACAGGCGGATTTGGATTACGAAGGCAGCATCACGATCGATCCTGTCCTGATGCAAATATCCAAGATTGCAGAGTTCGAGCAGGTCGATGTATTGGATATCACCAACGGCTCGCGGTTAACCACGTATGTGATCAAAGGTCTGGAAGGATCTGGTGAGATATGCATCAACGGAGCGGCTGCGAAACTAGTGAATCCGGGCGACCGCGTGATTATCGTCAGTTACATTGAACTTGAAAAAACCGAAATTGAATCGCATAAACCGACCGTTGTTCATGTAAATGACAGTAATGAAGTGGTCCGAGTTGGATGATCTTTTGACCACGACGAAGGGGGGCGAATTTGGCAACGTTGTTCTGCGGGCTTTTTTACCGTGGCCTGAATTTGGGGAATTCGATCGGTGTGCTTGTTTGTTCCAGCGATAATAGATCGGATCGAGGCTGAGGTCACGACTGAGTTTCAAACTTTTTCTTCTCGAAAAGAAATACAAGAATGAAAAACCGCCTTCTTCAAAATTTGAAAACGCGACGTCACAAAATTCAACGCCGATTGGTCAACCAAGGCGCGGACGCAATGCTTGTCATGGACCCGATCAATGTAACGTATTTGACTGGTTTCACCGGTGATTCTTCGTTCTTGTTGTTGACACGCAAAAACGAAATCATCATCAGTGACACCCGCTACACGACTCAGATTGAAGAAGAGTGTGGCACCATCGATAAGGAAATTCGCACCAGCAAGACAACGACAATTAAGTTGTTATGCGAAACGATTTCGAAATTAGGAATTTCCTCGTTGGGGATTGAGGCTCAGCAGATTTCCAAGTCAACGTTTGATCAGTTGGACAAAGAACTTGTCGGGGTTGAGTTGATTTCGACCAGCGGAATTGTTGAAAAGTTCCGTGCGGTCAAGGATTCTTTTGAGTTGGAAGAGATTCGAAAGTCGATTGATCTTGCCGAGCGGTCATTTCGGGTGATTCGCGAATCGCTACGTGGTGAGCAAACAGAAGCAGAAATTGCCCACAATCTCGAGCATCAAATCCGCCTTTTTGGTGGCGACAAATGTGCGTTTGAACCGATCGTCGGCGTTGGATCCCGGTCAGCACTTCCTCATGCGGTAAAGACATCAAAAAAAATCGAAGAAAGCCCTTTTGTGTTGATCGATTGGGGGGCAAAGGCGGGGTTGTACATGAGCGATCTGACCCGCGTTTTGATCACGGGGAAGGCGCCGGCCAAATATGAAAAGATATTTAACATTGTTCTTGAGGCTCAGATGAGGGCGATCGAAAGGATCAAACCCGGAGTTACCGCGAAGGAAGTTGATCATGCCGCTCGTGGATTCATCGAAAAATCTGGCTATGGTAAGAAGTTTGGTCACGGTTTGGGGCACGGTTTCGGACTTCAAATCCATGAGACTCCGTTTATGTCATCGATTTCGGAAGCCATTCTTAAGCCCGGAATGGTTTTGACCGTTGAGCCAGGCATCTATTTGCCGAATTGGGGTGGTGTGAGAATAGAGGATGATATCCTGGTGACCAAAGATGGCCACGAAGTTCTGACGTCAGTACCAAAGACTTTTGAGGAATCCCGGGTAACCTTGGCATAACGGAATCAAAAAATTCGTTGCAATGAGACAGCAAAGTCAATCGGTTCGACAAAACTTGCTGTTTCGCCGACTTTTTTTGGGTGAAACGAGTCGCTACTGGAAACGCGGGCTATCCAGCGTTTTCGAAAATAATTATCCTGATTGGTCAGTGATCGCACGAGGTCTTATCAAGTAACCTCTCATTAATAATTCGAAACTAACCGTCAAGAAGACGCAAACGTATGTCAAACGAAAACGCTTCCGATGTCAAAGTATTTGACGTCGATACGATCCGAAAATTCGTCGAGTTAATGAACGAGCATGAATTAACGGAGGTGGATCTTCAGCAGTCCGATCAAAAAATCAGACTTTGCAAGAAAGACTTGGTTGCTGCGCCGGTAGCCCAATACGCAGCTCAGCCTGCTCCGGCGGCCGCTCCCGCCGCTGCGGTATCCGATACGCCTGCCGCTGATTCAGCGAATATTTCGGTCGTGACCAGTCCGATGGTTGGCACATTCTATTCGCGTCCGAAACCAGAGTCGCCGAATTATGTAAAGGTTGGTGATTCGGTTTCGGCAGAAACGGTCGTTTGTCTCCTTGAAGCTATGAAGACGTTTAACGAACTGAATGCGGGAGTTAGCGGCAAAATCGTCGAAATTTTGGTCAACAATGAAGATGCGGTGGACGTGAACAAGCCGCTTTTCAAAATTGATACAAGCCAGTAGTTCAGGCGTTTTTTAAAGTCGGGTTGCCTAAAGCGCCTTATTTGTCTTTTTTGGAAAAAGTTCGTTGTACAACCGAATTCTGATCGCCAATCGAGGCGAAATTGCTCTTCGAATCATCCGTGCCTGTAAAGAGATGGGCATCGAGACCGTAGCTGTTTTCAGTGAGGGAGATCGCGGTAGTGCGTATCTCGATCTTGCGGATCAAGCGTTTTGTGTTGGGCCGGCTAAGTCCGCCGAAAGCTACTTGAAAATTGATCGCATCATCAGCGCGGCAGAAGTTGGCGGTGCAGAAGCAATCCATCCAGGCTACGGCTTTCTTTCTGAGAATTCTCGCTTCAACGAAATTTGTCGTGATTGCGAAATCGACTTTATTGGCCCGAGCCCTCAATCGATGGACCAGCTTGGCGACAAGAACCAAGCGAGAGATCTTGCGAGAGCAGCGGGCGTTCCAGTCGTTCCAGGTAGTGATGGATTGATCGAGGACGACTCCGAAGCGATCCGCGTTGCCAATGAGATTGGCTACCCAGTCTTGATTAAGGCGACCGCGGGCGGCGGAGGAAAGGGGATGCGTGTTGCTGAAAGTGAAAATGAGTTGATCACCGCTTTGCAACAGGCAAGAACCGAAGCGGGAGCCGCATTTGGGAATTCCGCCGTCTACTTGGAGAAATACATTGGAACACCAAGGCATGTGGAGGTCCAAATACTTGCGGATCATCAGGGAAACGTTGTCCACTTGTGGGATCGTGATTGTTCGACGCAGCGTCGGCATCAAAAGTTAATCGAGGAATCGCCGTCGCCGACTATCTCGCAAGACACGCGAAATGCGATGTGTGAAGCCGCCGTCCGAATGATTAAGAATGCCGAGTATTTCAATGCGGGCACGGTCGAGTTTATCGTTGATACGAATGACAATTTTTACTTTATCGAGGTCAATGCGCGGATTCAGGTTGAGCATCCTGTAACCGAACTGGTGACGGGAATCGATCTGATCAAGTCGCAAATTCAAATTGCGTCGGGAGAAACTCTTGCGTTTCAGCAATCCGATATTCCTTTGATTGGTTGTGCAATCGAATGTCGGCTGAATGCGGAAGATCCGGACAACGGATTCAGGCCCTGCCCCGGTTTGATTGAGAAGTTGTTCGTTCCTGGCGGTCCAGGCGTGCGATTCGATTCACATGCTCATGCTGGGTATCGGGTTCCGCCGTATTACGATTCGATGATTGGTAAGTTGTTGGTTCATCAACCGACGCGTGAGCAGGCCATTGAAAAGATGCTTCGCGCTTTGTGGGAGCTGCGAATTGAGGGGATCAAGACGACGGCGAGTTTCCATAGCAAGGTGTTGCGATTGAAGGAGTTTCACAACGCCACGATTGACACGAAGTTCGTTGAGCGAACGATGTCTGAATGGCTGTGAACGCGTCTGTGCGAAGCTGATCGGTTTGGAAGCACCTCTCGGATCTCGGAAGCACCTCGATGGGGCGTGGCGAGTTGCGTGAGCGTTTCTGGGTTTGCCCGGGTTTTTTCTAAACGCTTATCCAGCTTTTCGGTTTATTCGTTGCGTAAGTGAACTCCTTGTTTAAGCGATTTAATGCACATTCTTATTACGAACGACGATGGAATACACGCTCCAGGAATCATCGGACTGGCAAACGAATTTTCAAAATATGCGAACGTCACAGTTGTGGCGCCGGAATACGAACAAAGTGGCGTGAGTCACGCATTGACGTTTCTGAAGCCGATCAATGCAATCGCTCTACCTTCCGCATTTCACAACGTTAAGCGGTTTGCGGTCAATGGCACGCCGTCTGATTGCACTCGTTTGGGCATTTTGGAACTTTGTGGAACCCAGCCTGATGTCGTTATTAGTGGAATCAACTGTGGACTGAATGTTGGAATCAATTGTCTTTATTCCGGCACGATCGGCGGGGCGAGAGAGGGGTCCTTTTTTGAACTTCCGAGTTTTGCGATTTCTCTTGAAGTCCTTCACAAAGGGCAACCCGATACGCATCATGTTCAGCGTGCTTCCCAACTTTCTCGTGAGTTGATTTTAGATCGGCTATTGCCGAGCGTGAAGTCAAAAATGACGATGTATAACATCAACTTGCCGCTCGCCGCCATGGAGCAAAGCGTCGATGTCGCGACGGTGCCAATGGAAACCCGGCGATTTGAATATCATTTTGATAAGGGAAATGACCCGGCGGGACGTCCATACTTTTGGACGAAACATGTTGCCTCAGAGATCCGGAACTTAAATGGTACTGATGTGTCCGCTGTCGAGCATGGGAAGATCGCGGTCACCCCGATGACTTACGATTTAACTGATTATGGCCAAATCGACACGGAGGAGTGCCGTTGATTTCGTTGGGGGTTCTGTTTTTGTAGTGCCGGAAATCAGCGTTATTTGGTCCAAAATCGATCCGCAAAATCGATAGGTGAATTGGGCGGGAATGGGGGCACCCTAGCATTTTGGTGCTGATAGTGGTAAGATTCCATCAGCTTTTTCAGCCAACAAATTTACTTTGAATCGCCACTTCTTCTCGCCTTTCCGACGTTTAGCCGCGGCAAATCATCCTGAGTTGGTTTATCACGGCGTAGCATCAGTTGCTAAATAAACGGAAAGATTTTTAGATGGCATACGGCAGATCAGTCAATTGTTTGCCGAAACGGGATTCTGCGGCGTTAAAGGCTGCGAAGACTGTTTTCTCATCGACTCGCTCTTTAAAGCGTCACATGACATGCGTGAACAGACGAGCGTTAAACAAGATTCCGCGTTGGCAACGATCTGTTCGTCGATGGGATTTGATTTTTTAAGGCTGGTGTGAATTTCGTGATACTTGCATTTAATTTCTGGTCATAAGAGCGGCCGTTAGATGTTTGGCTCAAGAGATTCGAAACGTTTTGTTGGTTAGTGGGGTTAATTCTCAGAAGGCCAAGGGACTTGTTGGTTTCAGCTTTGCCGTGGTTTCAAGAATTCTCGATGCAAGCGGTTTTGGCGTTCGAGAATAAAACGGTTAACGAAAATGTGAAAAACGTCGCACTCTAGGTTTTTTGAAAACGCGTTTCTCCGTCGAACGTAAGTGTCGGAGAGATTTCGAAAAACAAAATCGAATTCTTACATTCAGTAGATTCAAAAACGGGTAACAATGAGTAACGAGGCAAGCAGTTCCATCCGCACAAGTGGCGGAAGACCGTGTCCCGTTTGCGGGAAAGCAACGTACTCGCGCGGTGGTATTCACCCGCAATGCGCTATCGTTCAGGCGGACGAGGGACGAAAAAAACAACTGATCGAAAAACGAAAAAAGGAAGCTGAGTCTTCCAAGGCGTCCGGCGATAAATCGAAATCGAAGCGTTGGAACAAAAAGTGTCCCAAATGCTCAACGGAAGTACATGTGCGACTCAAGACTTGCGCTTGCGGTCATAAGTTTGACACATAGCGCAAGCCGAGTAGGTCCTCAAAACTTTCTACTTATCAACGGATTTAGGTCTTAGGTTCAAGGCAATGTGCTTGAATCGCAAATTGGCTCTTCGGTTCGGAAGTCCAATTTGAACCATGCTGAATGCGGACCATTTTAATAGAAAGTGCCCGACAATGATCGTAGTTTGGGTGTTACTCGGCATCCTAGTGCTGGGTTTGGTTGGAGTTTTTATTTCTTACGGCGCGATTTGGCTGCAGGCCTTCATGTCAGGAGCGCCGGTTAGTTTCGCCAATCTTATTGGGATGTCATTAAGGCAGGTGAAGCCTTCATTGATTGTGCGCGCCAGGGTTATGGCCGCACAAGCCGGCTTGATCAGTAATTTGAAAGCCGGTGTGAGCACGGGGCAGCTTGAGACTCATGTTCTTGCCGGTGGAAACTTGATGAAGGTCATGGTGGCAATCATTGCGGCGAAACAAGCGGGAATTGAGTTGGATTTTGAAAGGGCGGCTGCGATTGATTTGGCCGGTCGTGATGTGCTTGATGCAGTTCGAACAAGTGTCTACCCTCGAGTCATTGATTGTCCCGATCTAGCCAAAAGCGGCAAAGCAACTCTTAGTGCAATTGCGAAGGACGGCATTGAACTGAGGGTGCTGGCTCGCGTGACCGTTCGCACCAACTTGAATCAGCTGATCGGTGGAGCCACGGAAGAGACGATTATCGCGCGTGTCGGAGAGGGGATCATTACCTCAATTGGGTCAACAGATTCTCACATGACGGTGATGGGAATGCCCGATAAGATCTCCAAGGATGTGTTGCTTCGAGGTCTCGACTCGAACACCGCGTTTGAGGTCGTATCGATCGACATAGCGGACATCGAAATCGGTCAAAACGTTGGGGCGCGACTTCAAGCCGATCAAGCCGAGGCGGACACGCGTGTGGCACAAGCCAACGCAGAGGTTCGAAGAACTGAAGCGATTGCTCACAAGCAGGAGATGATTGCGAGTGTCGTTTCGAAACGAGCGCAATTGGTTTTGGCTGAATCAAAGATTCCAATGGCCATGGCGAGCGCTTTTCGCGATGGCAATCTAGGCGAATATGAAGATGACAATACGAATTGGTAAGTCTGCCAGTAAATAGATCTGACAGTAAGTAGAGCTGGGGTGACCTGTGCTTTTGAAGAAGGTCAAAGTACTGGTCACATCATGTTTTCTACGTTTGAACGCTCACTACAACTTGCAATTTCGCATACGTGCGGGGCGTTGCTTGATTGCTTTGCCCCGTTGGTATCGTACTTGCCGGATAAGCACTTTTTGGAAGACGCTATGGCAGCCAGGACAAGGCAGAGTCAGAAGTGCGTGGTGGCGAGATTCCTGGCAGGCGGAGTGCGGATCGCTTCAATAAGGTGTTCTAACCCTATTGTTTTTTTTGTCGGCTAGTCGCTTGTTTCGTTGCTGTTCGCATCATTGTGTCCAATTGTCCGCGATTCAATGCTGCAGAAAAAGCTTTGCAGCTGCAGCGTTATTCCTTATCATGGGATCAGCTCATTCCACATTTTGACGGCAAAACTATGTTTAGCATCCTGACTCAACGATCTCGGCTTTGTGATGGCGTCTCGCGACGCGAGGCGATGAAAGTGGGCGGGCTTTCCGCTTTGGGGTTGTCTTCGGCAACATTGGCTTCTTCGTTGATGCTCCCTTCGGCTTGTCGTGCTGGAATTCTATCGGCGCCAAAATTTGGAAAGGCGAAATCGGCGATTCTGATTTGGCTGCTGGGAGGGCCTCCGCAGCACGAAACATGGGATCCAAAACCGGACGCAGCAGAAGATGTTCGCGGTGAATTAAACGTGATTCAAACGAAGATTCCCGGATTAATTGTTGGGGAACTGATGTCCAAGGCTGCCGAGCATGTGGACAAAATCGCCGTCTTGCGAAGTGTGGTCAGTCACGACAATGCTCATTCATCCAGTGGGTATCAGATGCTTACGGGGGTCCAGCATCAACCGTTGACGGCGGAAAACGTCGTTTCCAAACGCCCGAATCTTCATCCGAACTTAGGGGCGATGATTCGAAAATTCATGCCCGAAAAAGGTGGCTTGCCCTCGTCGATTAGTCTTCCCTATCATATCGCGAATGATGGTGAGATTTTGTGGCCAGGGCAGGGGGCCGGATTTATGGGGAAGAAGTTTGACCCATGGCTAATTCGATGTGATCCCTCCAGTCCCAATTTTAAGCCCCCATCGATTGCCTTGCCCAAAGAGATGTCGCTAGGGCGATTTGATGAACGCAAGCAATTGCTCGCCGAGTTGCAATCCAATCTAAGTCGACTCAATCAGACGGCGGAGATTTCACCCGAAGCCATTTATGATGAACAAGCCATTGAGTTGTTAACCGAAGGCAAATCACGAGATGCATTTCGGTTGGATAAAGAAGACAACGCAACGCGCGACTCTTATGGACGAACACGATTTGGGCAATCCTGTCTACTTGCCCGTCGGTTGGTTGAGTCCGGTGTTAAATTAGTTCAAGTGAACTGGACGCGACTCAAAAATGCACCCAATAATGGAACATGGGATACTCATGCAGTTCATACCAAATCATTAAAGGATCATTTGCTGCCAGTAGCGGATCAATCGTACGCAGCGCTTTTGGATGACTTGAGCAAACGTGGAATGCTGGATGAGACGCTGGTGGCATGGGTGGGGGAATTCGGTCACACACCCAAATTCAACGCGAACGGCGGTCGTGACCATTGGGGACGATGCTTCTCGGTTGCACTTGCAGGAGGCGGAATCAATGGTGGTGTCGTGCATGGGAAGTCAGACAAGCACGCCGCCGACCCGATCGAAGGCAAGGTCGAACCCAAAGACATTACCGCGACGATTTTACATTGCCTCGGACTATCGCCAACCACTGAATATCATGACGACGAAGGTCGTCCGTTACCGTTAAGTCGCGGTCGAGTCATAGACGAAATTCTTTAGGGCGAATTTACGATACCTCTCAGTGCTCGTCTATTATTTCAAAGCAGTCTGAAACAACGCTTGAGATTTTCCTGGGACGAAATTTTTGCAAATCCACAAATGCCCATTTCGTCTCCGCAACCGCAATCGGCGAGTCCTCTTTTTCACGAACGAATTTGTAGCGCCGTGTGCTGGAGACTCGTTTCATTCCGGCGACCCAGGTTTCTATGGTTAACTGATCGGATTGGAATCCGGCTTGTCGGTATTCGATGTGATGCTCGCGCGCTACCCATGCTGCACCTAACTCCTGATATCGCTTCAGGTCCCATCCATTGGCGGCAGAGTGGGCAACGGCTGCCGCTTGCATCCACTTTACATAGGACACGTTGTTGATGTGCCCCATCGCATCGATGTCATGCGGTTTGATTTCAATGTCAAGTCGGAAGATCCTGATCACGACACTTTTGCCTCGAGGACGCAGCTACTTTGGAAAGGTGGTTTGAAGATCCACTTGAGGTTGTTATCCATTACGCAACAATCTGTCGATTATGGGAACGTCTAGATGAAAGCGAATTTAGGACCTCGACGACTTCTTCCAGGATTTCCAGCTGATCGGTTGTTGAAAGCGATAGGTCGAGCATAAGCAGTTTTTTGCCATTCAATTCGCAAACACCACTTTCGGTTCCGCTTAGGTCTTCAGCACGAATTTCGATTCCGCTTTGGCGGATGATTTGCTGGCAAAGTTCAATTCGGTCAAGCACATCCATGTGACATATCCAGATTCGATAGGGTTTATTCACAAAGATAGCAATTTTTAGACGAATCGAAAACAGAATTTGGATAGCCCTGCGAAAGTCTGCGGGTTAACTTGCCAAGTGAATTGGGGCAGGATTCGATTGCAAACTTCAGTTTACTGGAATTAACAGTGGAAACGATCGAAAACTAACGATATCCGACCCGAACTCGCATCAGCATCATGGCTCCATCAAACTCCCAAACGCTACCTACCATTGACCAGAACAACCTTGCCGCTCAAGTTGCCAGCTTGCAACAACAGCTATCGAAAATGCAGCAAATGGCTTCGTTGGGCGAATTAGTCGGAACGACGACGCATGAGTTCAACAATTATTTGATGACAATTATCAATTATGCCAAATTGGGAATGCGTCAGACCGATCAGGCTGCCCGCGATCGAGCATTCCAAAAGATTTTTGATGCTGGGCAGAAAGCTGCTCAGGTGACCAGTGTGATCTTGGGAAGTGCTAGGAATCGATCTGACCAATTGGAGCCAACCGACCTCAAAGTCGTTATTGAGCAAGCAATGGTATTGCTGGAGCGTGAGATGCGCAAGTATCAGATTGGCGTACAGTTGAACTTGGGGTCCGTTCCCAAGGCACTCGCATGCGGAAATCAAATCCAGCAAGTGTTGATCAATTTGTTGGTTAATGCTCGGCAGGCAATCGGATCCGGGGGACAAATTACGTTAACCTTGGTTGAGGACAAAGCGTCAGGAACGATCGACATCAGGGTTCTGGATGATGGACCGGGGATGTCAAATGCGGTTCTGACCAAGATTTTCGAACCGCAGTACTCGACCAAATCGGGCCCCGATGAATCTGGAAAAGGTGGAAGCGGATTTGGTCTGTACAATTGCCGACAAATTATCGAAACCCATCATGGTAAAATTCGAGTAGAAAGCTCTGTGGGAAAAGGAACTTGTTTTATCATCAAATTGCAGAATGCAGATAAGGTCAAAGTGCCTGCAATACAATCGAAAACGGCATCAAAAGCCGCGCCTGTGATTGCTGCGAATGAAACGAGTAACGGATGTTCGGCTCAAAAAACGGTTTAACGCGTCAGTCGTTTCCGGCTTCTTTTTTGCTTTGGTTAAAATGCATTTTTACTTTTGGAAATGGAAAGTCCGTAGATGACAACTGACGGATTTGGGGCTTTTTATCAACAAAACCGGCGGGCATGGGATCGGTTGGTGGCTCAGAAAAGCTGTTTTGCCAAAGCCGCATCTGATGAGGAGTTGATGAATCCGTTAAACACCGTTGACGGAAAACTGGGTTGGCTTTCAAATGGTGTTGATGGTAAAGAGCTGTTATGTCTTGCTGCTGGTGGCGGACGGCAAAGTGCTTTATATGCAGCAGCCGGTGCAAATGTAACTGTCGTTGATATTAGCCCCAAGATGCTCGAGTTGGACCGTGAGGTCGCCACCGAGCGGAGGCTGAATATTAAGACCGTTGAGGCATCGATGGACGATTTGTCAATGTTTGCCAATTCGATCTTCGATATCGTCGTTCAGCCGGTGAGTACCTGCTACGTACCGAATATTATTGCCGTTTTTTCGGAAGTTGCACGTATACTTGCTCCGTCAGGGATCTACATCAGTCAGCACAAAACTCCTGTCAGTTTGCAGGCCGATTTGGAGGGGAAGCGAGGTGGCTATGTCCTACGCGAAAAATACTATCAGTCAAATCAAACGCCATTGCCACCGACGGCCAAGAGCCGTTTGCGTGAAGAGGGTACCGCGGAATTTCTACATCGTTGGGAAGAAATCGTGGGTGGAATGTGTCGGTGCGGGTTCGTGATCGAAGACCTTATCGAGCCCAATCATGCTCGCGAAAACGCAAGCGATGGTGAATTCGGCCATCGCTGCCAGTTTATTGCGCCCTATGTTAGAATGAAGGCGAGACGGGTTTCGGTAGAATCGAATGGCTCGGGTAACTCTATTTGGATTCCGACTTGATTTTTTGCAGATCCGGTTTGTGATTTGGGGCCGGGTCGTAGTCCAAAAGGCATTTGTAATGGACGAGATTCCCCTGCGATTTATTCATTAAGAAGCGTGATCGAATGGTTTACGTTTTCCAACACTTGCTTGTTGGTAGGACGTTTTGTTAATTCAATCCCCACTATTAATCTACAGTGATAAAGAAATGATCAGAGTCATTTTTACGGTATTGGCCGTATTCGCGTTGCAGTGTTCCGGATGTGGCGATAACGATTCCGGTTCGCGAGTGGAACGAACGAGCTCGCACGACTGGAAAACATCGTTTTCAGAATCGGTTCAGTTGTCCGCCGATTCTGGCAAGCCGATTTTGGCATTTTTTACCGGAAGCAATTGGTGTGGTTGGTGCAAGGTCTTGAATTCGAAGATCTTGGAAACGCCTGTATTTGTTGAGTGGGCAAAAGAAAATGTGATTATGCTGGAATTAGATTTCCCCACGGATTACGAGCAGAGCCAGGAAATCAAAGACCAGAATCAGCAGCTGCAGAAGATGTACGGTATAACCGGTTTTCCCACGATTATCGTGATGGACGCGAATGGTAAACCGATCCTCCAGCTTGGATATGAAGATGTCAGTCCCGATGTCTACGCTGCCAAAATTGAGTCTGCAATAAAGAAGTCACAAACCTTGTTGAAAACCAATTGAACTTCGTTTTGAAAAGAAACTTACGCACGATCGGAATTTTGGAAACGGCCGGGTACACACCGGCGATGGTCGCGCTTGATGCGATGGAGAAAGGGTTTCAAATTCGCGTTTTGCAATCCGAGCTGAACGATATGCTCGGCATATGCATCAAGATTCTCGGTGATGTCGATCAGGTCGAGTTAGCTTTGAAAACCGGAGTTGAAATCGCCGATTCATTGAATGGCTCGGCCGTTTCAAAGTGTTTGAACCGTTGCGACGATCTTGCTTACCCCGTGCTCGATGCTCCATCGGAATATAATCCACTGATTC
This sequence comes from uncultured Pirellulaceae bacterium, assembly GCA_905480545.1. GTDB lineage: Bacteria > Planctomycetota > Planctomycetia > Pirellulales > Pirellulaceae > JABAAE01. Next base: position 15,204 of record CAJQQR010000228.1, on the reverse strand, counting down.
AACAGGACGTTGTCCACCAACCACGATCACCAAGTCCCAACCAAACATCGCCCGTTAAGCCAACAGGCAACCAATCAAAAAAACAAGGAGCTCTTCAAGTGGCCACAGATCAAATTGCTGCGTTAGGATTTATCGAGACCCAAGGATTTACTGCAGTCTTTGAGGCAATAGATACTGCGTGCAAGAGTGCGAATGTCGAAGTCGTTGGTAAGGAAAAATTGGGAGGCGGTTTTGTGACGGTTGTGATCAAGGGCGACGTCGCAGCAGTAAAAACGGCGGTCGCCTCCGGGAGTGAGAGGGTCGAGGCACTTGGAAAGTTAATCGCTGCCCATGTAGTGACGCGGCCAAGTGAAGCGGTATTAAGTTTGCTCCCGTAGCGACACTCGACACTTTAGTGGATTGCATTTAATAGTCTTTTTCCCGTTAAACGAAGGCCTATTCGATTCGTGCGGTAGGGAAACGCGAAGGTCACTGTGAAATGTTCTTGTCCATTTTAAGGATGCCGATTGCATTGCCTTCTGGAACGGGCCCCCTTCAATATTGAAGTCGATTTCAATCGGGGAACCTTTCGCGTCAATCTTGTATGAAAATGCAAACGGGTTGTCGTCGCCAGATTCATTCGCCAAAGTTTTCTTTGTGATGGTAATCAGTGATTTAAGGGGCAGTTTCGATTTTTACCCCCGCTCGTTTGTCGCTGATGACTTTCCATTCGCCGACGAGTGACTTGGCGTCAAACTTCTTTTCATCCATTGCCGTGCTTTTGCCATCGTTTTTGACGACCTCAAAGTATGCGTCAAAACCATCGAGTCTGCGAACGTTGTTTATATCAGAGTCGCCCCGAATCTGGGCATCGTCTTTAAACTCGGCATCTACTGACTGATTTAAATGGCTTAGGGTTTTTTGAGATCCTTCGTCAGAGAATAGGCACACCCAGGATTATAAAGTGGAATGCTCTTTGTGCTTTTAAATTGGCTCGCTTTTTTATTTGACTTGATTGTATCATCGAGGCTTCCGGAGATATGAGCTGCCAAGCGGTTGCATTTTTAGGATCGAGTTTGACCATTTTTGCAAAAATTTCGGCCGCTTCTTTATGCTGTTGATTGCCAATCAGTCTCCGGGGCTTGGCAAACAATTTGTGGCTCGTTTTATCGTCGTCCGATGAATTGTCTTGGGAACAAGAGTGCCCCGCAAAACTAAGACACCTTTTCGAAAAACAGCCGGCAAACAATGATTGCCGTATGGGTTGAAAAAAAACTACCCAAGAAAGCTCCGGGTGCAAAATGGGAAAAAATGCGATCCGAACAGGAATTTTATGGAACACGATCGGACCACGAAGAAAAACGATAGCGTTCTGCGCAAACTGGACGCAATTGTGCGTCGCCCATGTTGACGTGTTGGACGATGCATTACGGAAAATCAAATTTACACTCATCGAACGTCGTTGGGATTGAAAGCGTCCATAGTGGGCGAAGAGTTCGGAATTCGTGATAGGTGAGATCTTCGTCGAATGAAAGCATCGCTTCGTAATCTTGGCTCAGTTCTTCGGTCAGATCGAAATCGTCGGCAGCAAATTTTGCGATGGCTAATTCGACTGTTTTTGAAGAATGACGGGCTGCAAGAAGATTGGCATTGGCGATCGATAAGTCGCTTGCGGCTCGGACTTTTTCTTGAAATGATCTCACGTCATTCGAAAATAGAACTGCTCGCAAGGCGTTGTATAGGATCGGAATTTCGCGAAGTGATCTTATGTTGGAATGTCCATAAGTCTCACATCGGTCTTTTCGAAGGTATCGGACTGCAAGCCGGACTTTTCCCGATTTCCCAGCACAAACGAGCAGGCAGCGCGGACTGCCACTCGATTCACAACAACCGAGCTCTTGATAGGGCCCAGTTTTAATAAATCGATGTCTGAGAGTAAGGTAATCAATTGACGCAAATATAGAGTAGGCCTGATGAACGAAATGGAAATTCGGTCACAGTTAAAAACGCAGTCGGCTGATAATTCGGTGTAGCCCCATATTACAAAAAGCTGATCCACTCCTTTGGCGGATTTTGTTCCGGTTGAAACGATTGGCGGCTGATCAAAACGTGATTGGATCGTTTCACGGATGTTGGGCATTCATCGAAACGCCCGAATAAAGGGAAGTAAATACTGAGAAAGATGGATTATTGAAGAATTCATTGACTCAAATTAGCCTCCAACAATCACGTCATGGGAAAAGCAGCAAATTTGGTAGCCAATGTTTCTTAGCCCTAAGGCCAATTTTTACGAACCCCAACTATCAGATTAGGACGCTCGTGAATCAACCCTTGACGCTGGCGTTTCGTCTTGTAGCATGACAAACTAAACGACGATATCTTATCGTTTCGTCGTTCGCCACGTTGTCTTGGACTTGTACCCATTGTCCCGGGACAAGGCGAACGTAGATGCTTTGGGCGATCAAACCAACGTGTGATTTACGCCAGTTATTTCCTATGAATTGCGTAAGGCAACAGGTTGAAATGTTGTTGAGGGCTTCTTGGCGAGGGCTTCTTGGCGAGGGCTTGGTAGGAAATGCGAAGCAAACGTGATGCTTCAGCGTCATCAGGATTCTCTAGCTGGGGCTTCAACCACTTTTGAATAAAACGCGTGGATCAAAACGATCAGGCTTCGGTCTATCGTTAAGGTTGTCAAACTTGGAATGGGGAATGATCGTTTCGCATCGGTCATTTGTGATAAACAATTTGCTGTCGTTTTTTTGAAGTGCTTTAACACATTGAGAAATCTTCAACATAAGAATCTATGTATTGTCACAAAAAAGCTCCCCAAGCAAATATCGACATCGACATTGCCGCCCAAGTCAACCGAAACGAACAGGGCCGATTTCTAATGAGGATCGCCGATTCGGGATTCAGTGGGATTCTCGTCTCGAGCGTTTTAGGTTTACTGAAGGCGCAGGGGAGACTCGATTGGTGAGCAGAGACATGGACAAAATTTCCGACCATTTTGATGGTGGCGAAACAGGGTGTGGCGAATTGCTTCTCGATTTATTGATTTTTATGCGCAAGCAACCTGCAAATTCGATTGTCGAAGTTCGCGCGCTCGACCCTGGTGCTCCGCTGGAGATTCCCGCATGGTGCCGCCTGACGAAACACATTTTGGTGTCTGATGAGCACCCCTTTTATCGCATACAAAAACCAAATAACAACTAACTACAGAAAGCAAGATTATGAGTGAAACATTTTGCGTGACAATTAATTCCTGTAAAGAAAACGGCGATAAAGCCACAGTTGGTTTTGTTGTTGCAACCGCAGCGCTTGGATCCGGCAAAGATACGATGGTCTTTCTGAGTACTGATGGCGTCTGGGCTGCGGTCAAAGACGAAGCGGCCAAAATCGTTGAGGATGGTCCATTTAAGCCGCTTACTGAGCTGATCACAAATTTCATGTCCGCTGGGGGGCGAGTTGTTGCCTGTGCTCCGTGTTGCAAAAAACGGGATATCGATGAGGCTGAATTGTTTGACGGAGTGGACATCGCTGGCGGTGCAGTTCTGGTGGAATGGTTAAGCAACGGTTCACCTAATGTAAGCTTTTAGTCGATGACGTCCGAAAACAAACTTATCGCTGATCATGTTTTTGACGGCGGTTCGATGGATTGCGGCTCCGGCCTAATTCTGCTGATTCGTCAAAATATGATGAATGTGCCTGCAGGTGGTTTGCTGGAGATCCGCAGTACCGAACCGACAGTCGAGTCCGAGCTGCCACCGTGGTGTCGAATGGTTGGGCATACCCATGTCCGAAGCGATGAAGTATCGCCCGGCGAATGGAGACACTTCGTACAACGCAAATTAAAAGAAACCTCTGACGACGAAAAAAAAGATTTAGACGCGGATCGGGAAAAGGCACGAGCGTTCAAGTGGAGTTTGCGTGGGCGACGCTCAAGCAAGGTTGAAACAGTCATCTACTCCCGAAATTTTTCCTGGAAATCAGGAGCGTCGTTAGGATTTGATCGTTCTGCCGAATTACCCACTGCACTTGAGCAAATGCTCGGATCTCTTCTCAGTGATGTGCTGGCTTGTTTTTCAATTCAGTGCAGTCAACGCAGTCTATTGGTAGACGAAATTGAAGCTACGGTCAACGCGACGCTGAACGACACGCTGGCGGCCGTGGGATTGGAGAGTGGTGATGCCTCAGTCAAAGAAATTGCGTTGATTTTGTTCGTGACGTCGCCGGCGCTCTCGGAGAGGTTAATGGATGTATGGCACGTGGCGTTGAATGCATCACCCGTTTTTCAAACATTGAAAAAAGGCTGCGAAATGGATGCTCGGATAGTGCTTTTATAAACGTGTGAGGTCGGGGATTTCGTGTTTGCAGCAACTTTTTAAAGTTAGTGGTGGATTTTGAATCGGTTTAGGCTGATGAACCGAACGGGAAAGGGTCGCGGTTGATTAAATCGGCAAGCGGCTTGGCATTAGAGTATCGATATTTAATTGGAACAATCATGTTTTCAGTCACTCAAGTTGGTTCGTGGCCGCGGTCTCCGCAATTGCTCGCAGGTCTTCGCGAAAAACGGATGAAGCGAATGTCGGAACAGCAATTCAATGAATTGGCTGACAACGAAATCCGTCGGTGTGTGCAACTGCAGCTTGACGCCGGAGTTGATATTGTTGTGGACGGGGAATTGCGTCGCGACAATTTCTATTCGTTTATTGCCGAAAAGGTCGAGGGAACGCAGTTGATGTCATTGGCCGAAATGCTGGAGACGGTGGAAGACAAAGCGGCTTTTGAGGAAATGCTTCAGACACTCGACGCACCCGCTTATGCAATTCGAAATCCGACTTGCGTTGGAAAGCTACGACGGCGAGCATCACTGGCGGCTGAAGATCTGAGGTTCATTCGAACCTTGACCGGTAAGCCAGTTAAAACGACTCTGCCCGGTCCCTACTTATTAACGCGAGCAATGTGGGTGACGTCGTATTCCAGTGGTGCCTACGGCGATAAACCAGTGATGGCCGATGATGTCGTTTCTATCCTGCGTGAAGAGCTTGAAGAGCTGGTTGATGCAGGTGCTGAATTCGTTCAGTTTGATGAGCCGGTGTTGACAGAGGTCGTTCATAGTGGCGATGACAAGCGTCGCACCTTTATGTGAGCGACCTTAGCTACCCGCCGTGATGCGGGTGCCGAACTTGCCTACGCTGCCGAATTGATGAATCGAGTATTGGACGGTTTCTCGGGGAGAATTCGTACGGGTATTCATGTTTGTCGTGGAAACTGGTCGAAACGGGAGGACGTGTTGATTTCAGGCGATTACGCACCCCTTGTCGATTGCTTTCGAAAAATGAATGTCGATCAATTGGTGCTTGAATTCGCGACTCCGAGAGCGGGCGAATTGGCCATCATCGGTCGCGCATTGCCGGATCGTGAAATTGGGCTGGGATGCGTCAATCCTCGCACTGACACCGCGGAGTCTGTTGAATCAATTGTTGAACGGTCTAACGAGGCGCTGCAGCATTGGTCACCGGAGAATGTTTACCTTAACCCAGATTGTGGATTTGGGTGTTTTGCCAACCGCTGCGTAAATGAAGAGGATGTGGCTGCTGCCAAGCTCAAAGCCATGGTAAACGCTGCAGAAATTCTTCGTTCTGAAAATTCTTAGAGATAATTTTCCCTTTCATCGCGCGTTAACCATTGAATTCTTGAAGGATCAAGTTGTCCCAAAGTCTGGGTGAAGGCACTCAGTTACGTCAAGTATCGTTTTCTTGCCCGCGTCAAATCATTTCAAAGAAGGATCGAAGTCATTGGCGTGAGTCATAGATCACCAAATGGATTCGACTGGTTTCACGACTTACAAAATGATGGGTCCCGAAGACGAATCGTCATTTCGTTCCCACTCGCGACGGACTTCTTGGATTCCGTAAGCACAGAGTTCAAAGCTCTCGCTTAACGTCTCAAGCACTCCTGAATCCGGAGCTTCGTCGTCCGTTGTTTCGATTTGGCTTGCTATTTCATATGAACGGCTGCCATGCTCACAGAAGTTGTTGTACTTAGCGGTTCGTTCCCCATTTTTTTGAAATGACTCGGGGAAAACGCCAAGCCAGAACAGCGTAAAGTCACCGATGTACTGGAGGATCTCGCGTTTGGCATCTCCCAATCGCATGGTGGCCTCGCCTACCAATTCATCTACATCCATGATCGGTTTGCCAGAGATGCTTCGCACCCGGTAGAAATTGTCCAACCTGACAAATCGAATTAAAAGATTGGTCACATAATTGACCAGCGGCGGATTAACCACGCCCAGTTGAGTGTGAAAGGTATTTTCAGCAATCCCTGCAAAATACTTTTCAATCGTTTCTTGTCGCTCATGCATCGCAACACCTCAATTAGAATTCGAAAATTCCCCACTTAATTAATGTTGTCTAACAACGATTGGTCAAGCTCAATCTGTCTGAATGGCTGCCCAATTGCGGTGGATTGCACGGTTTTCACGGCCTTTAATGGTTTTTCGGTTACTTTTCTAAGACGGAATCTTGCCAGACGTTTTGTCTTTTGGGTTCGATTGCCCACCCTGTTTCGGATTTGTGTCGGTATCATCCTCATTGGTTTGGGGTATCACCGTTTGCGATTTGTTTTTGTTTTGCTCGTCGATTTCTTTTTGCGGTTTGGACGGTTTCTCTTTTTGTTGTTCAGAATTCTTTTTTGCCTTGATCGCTTTTTTCTGGGCAGTTGCAACGTTGAAAATGTGACGTTCTTCAAGGTTGTCGTAGGAAACGGTCGTCAATACCTCGTCGTAAGATTCAATCGCCTCGTCGTATCTTTTATTTAATTCATGTTCGAAGGCTCGATAAAATTTCATGGTGGGGCCCGGCAGATCAAACGCAATGGTTGGACGATTCATAGCGCGTTGCACGAGGCTCTCGGCTCTGATTCCCACGTACATATCTTCGGCATCTGCAAGGAATTCGGTATCGCCTCGCTTGATCAGATCACGGAGGGTAACCCGTGCGCGATTCAAGTTGCCATCTTTGTATTCCTGTTCAGCGCGTTGGAAAAGCTGCTCGGGCGATTCGGGCCGAAGAAAGAAAATGAGACTCGCCATGATTACGACGATGATGGCAAGTGATGAAACCAAAAACGTGGTGCTTTGGAAAATAGGAACGTCATCTTCTGGTCGTTTTTTGCTTTTCAGCCCCAACGCCTTTTTGGCCTCGGTTTTGTCCTTGCCCGCCGTCAATGGACTGAAGCCACTCACCATCTTTTCGGCGAAGCCAGTCCCATCACGATCGGCACGTCGCACGTCATCTAGGGCAACGATGACCGCACGAGCACTGAACGGACGTTTGGCCGGATCGATTTCAAGAAGAGACGCAACCACTTTCTCCATCCACATCGGACATTCCAAAGTGAATTCAGAAATTAACGGTGCTCGTTTAATCCCTTTTTGCTTTGCAAGAGTTGCAAAGGAATCGGCGGTGTAAGGTATTTTTCCGGTGAGCATTTCAAAAAGAATGATGCCCAACGAATAAAAGTCGCTTTTGGCAGTACCCTTTTCCCCCGCGAATTGCTCCGGCGGAAGGTATGCCGCAATGTCCATCGATTTTTTTCGAACCGAATCCCATCGTTTTTTTTTGGATCGGTTTAATCGCAGATCAGTGACTTTCACTTGGCCGTCCGGCGTGATCAAAATTTTGTCTGGCGTTAACTTCAAATGCACCATTTCTTGAGAGTGAAGGTACTCAAGACAGCAAGCAATTTGGCGGGCGTAATCTGACGCTTGCTCCCAGTTTAACTTACTGCGACGTGAAAGGATCGCTGACAGTGGCTCGCCATCGACAAGCTCAAGTGCAAAAAAAATATTTCCGTTTTCCATCCCCGCACCATGAACCTTCACCAAGTTCGGATGATTCAATTGCTTGAGGATTTTGGTCTCGCGCTGAATTCGGCTTATCGCTTTTGCGGGCGGTACGTCCGGTGGGACTTTGATAAACTTCAACGCAACATCGCGATGCTGTTCCGTTTGTGTTGCTCGATATACGTGATGCCGTTTGTGAGGTCCAAGTTTGTCATGTACCGAAAACGGACCGATGCGAGTGCCTTTCACAACCCAAGCCCTCAAGAAAAGTGATTACACAGTTAGAAAAATCCCATTGGATTTGCCGTTGATTCAACATGTGGCGAGAAAATGCTCACACGAACTCTTGCCTTTTATACGCCCATTTCCGGAGATTTGTTTCAGCAAAGAACGCGCGAATCTCGTTTTGAGATTTTTCGTTCATGCTGAGATGGTTTTTAGAAAAAATTGTTCCGTCTTAACCAATCGGGCAACGCGAATCCGAAGCATTCCGCCAATGTCGAGTGGGAGCAAGTCTTGTGCCGAAGAATAAAAAGAACAATTATTTGCAAGGTTATCGGGCATTATTCCAATCAAGTTCATCGAAATGCAGGGAGGATCTTGCCCATAAGGTTAATCCGATGGATTTGTTAAAGCTTGTCGGCAGTATTCATATAACGCCATGGCAGTGGCAGTTGCGGCGTTATAACTGAAGGGCAAGCCAAAAACAGGGATTTCGATTGTCGCGTCCAATAGGCCCAGAACATCGTTTGTTATACCGTTGCGTTCATGGCCGATCACCAATGCCATTCTTTTTGGGAATGGGTAGTCGTAGATGCGCGTTGAGTTTGTCGTCTGTTCAAGCCCGACAAGCACATATCCGTCCGATTTAAGTCTTTTAAGCGTTGGGGGCAGCGATTGTCTTCGCTCAAACTCGATGGTCTCGCTCGCGTCGCGGGCAATCTTCCGATCAATTTTCGCATTGCCTTCGATGATCATTTTTTTTACGCCACAGCAACCCGCCGCTCGCGCAATTCGCGAAAGATTGACATTGCTTCGAAGTTGTGGGACGACAACCAATAACTCGCGATTGGTTGGCAGTTTTTCGAGTGGTTTATGCCGCTCATGCAGGAATAACTGTTCATTTGGATCGAGCATTGTAATTTGATCTGCATGCCAAGGCGGAATTAACGGGTTTGAAAAGGAGAACGACCTAGGAAAAGGTGCCTGCTGCCGCTTGGTCAATCAACCATTTTGTTGGGTGAAATCGCTCACCAAGATTCGCGAGTTGCTTGAGTCGTTGGACAACGTTTTCAGGGCCCAGTGATTCTGCCCAGCCAAAAATGCCACGGGGCGATTCGGGAAAATCTAATCCTTTGACCAGAGCTAAATCGATCAACGCCGGCGTTTCGACAATCTGCTCCTGCAACAAGATACTTGCCTCGACAAGAACGGCATACATCATCCTTTCGATCATTGTTCCGACGATCGGTGAAGGCGATTGAACATACTTTGCAACGATCTCAGTAGCCAACGGTGATTCCAATCCTTTATTCGCCTTTGAGTCGTAGTCGTAAAATCCTGAGCCCGTTTTTTTTCCAAACGCCTTCTTTTTTACAAGCCTCGGCAATATCGGTGACATGGCGGCCCGATTGCCCAGCTCCAAAAAAAGACTCTTTGCAGAAAAATAAGCGACATCGAGGCCAATTGCATCGGCCAATTCAAACGGGCCCCACGGCATTCCGTAGTCACAAGCGGCATGATCAACCTCGGAAATCATGTGACCATTCTGAAGTAATTGCATTGCCTCGGCGAGGTAAGGAAAAAGTAAGCGATTGACAATGAATCCGGGTGTGTCTTTTACAACGATCGGTTGTTTGTCGACCGAAGTGAGGAATATGCGAGCCCGTTCCACCGATGGCGGATCCGAATGATCAGACTGGATCACCTCAACCAAAGATCGGCGGTCAACCGGATGAAAGAAATGGGTTCCAATTAAACGGCTTGGAGTTTCCAGTTGGGAAGCAATCTCGGAGATCTTGATGGTTGATGTATTGGACGCAAAAATGGCCGGACTACTACCAATGCACGTTTCAAGTTGCCTGAAAAGCTGCGATTTCGCGACTGCGTCTTCCAAAATGCTCTCAATGATCAAGTCGCATTCACCCAGCCCGCTAAGCTCTGCAGCGATTGGGCATTCGATTTGGTTTTCTGCGAAAAGTCGTTTGCTAAGTTGATGGGCTTGGTCTTCATTAACGTCGAAAAGGACGATGTTGACTCCGTGCCGGTGTAACCACTCGGCGATTTGGCCGCCCATTGAACCACAGCCAATCATTCCAACTCGACTTATAAGTGCCATGAACTGAATTCAACAGGAATTTGAAAAAGTACTGTCAAGATTTTGCGAACCCGTCAAAAAGGGATGCAACCAAAATGGTCGAACGGTTGCGCCGACCCTAAATCAATAGTCATAGTCGTAATTCGAGTTAAATCTCCGACGTCGTCGACGCCGGTAGATGTGGCCACGAGAAAGGTGCTCGCCTTCGGTAAACCAGTATCCCCCCATGATCTTATAGAAAATCAAAACGATAAAAGCGCCGATCGTTCCAATGCAAAAGCCGAATCCGCTAATCGGAGAAACGACAACTTCCGGTTTAATCAATTTGTAAATCCCACAGCCGATGACACTTCCGCCTATTCCCATAATCACCGTTGCGATCGAACCGCCCGGGTCGCGTCCTGGCATGATGACTTTGGCGGTCAGTCCGACCACCGTTCCAAAACCGATCCAGAGTAGAACGTTTTCAGCTAGCGACGTAATTTCCGATTGATTCATGGATTCAGGCAATGAGTGATCGTTTCTGCATTCTAGTAATAACTCCTTATCGGTTGCATGGAAAATCAAACAGAATGAATGTGAGATTCATTTTCCGGTTTTTCAGGAAAAACTGGTAAAAGAAAAGGGGCAGGACCTAAAACTCCGTCGTGATTGAAACCGGAAGATAGCAATGGGATGCAATCATTGCTGGCGACCGCGATTTTCAATCGGCGAAAAAATGTTGTCTTGAATGTCGTGAAATAGACGTCTGGGATTGACGGAATTTTTGGATCGGTATGCCCGATCTCGAGAAGGTCGCTTGCCATTTCTTCAGAAACGATTCGACGGCAAATTTTCTTTCGGCCCAACTTAAAATCGTAAGCTAAGAATAACTGACAGTTTTGGGTTTTCTTATTGGATGGTTTTCGATGTACCGCTATTTGCTTTTTTTGACTTCGTTTTGTGCTGGTTGTGTAGCGGTAGCGACTTTTCTCGACTAACCGTTTGTCGGGTCACGAAGCAAGTTAATCGTTGACGTAACCTATCTACGACCAACCTACTTTGGTTGCATTGAAGCATCGGTTGCCCCTCGAACTGTCTTAGGTTGGCATAGAAAACGTGTAACTTGAGTCTACGCCAAGGGGTACTCCAATCTGCCAGTAGATCAGCAGAAAAATTGCCCAAGTTACCAAAAACGTAATCGAGAACGGCAGCATCATGGCGGCAACCGTTCCGATGCCGGTGCTCTTAACGTACTTCTGACAGAAGACGACGACCAACGGAAAGTAGGGCATCATCGGTGTGATAATGTTCGTGGTCGAGTCACCCACGCGGTATGCCGCCTGAGTCATCTCTGGAGAGATCCCCAGTAGCATAAGCATCGGCACGAAAATCGGAGCCAACATTGCCCATTTCGCAGACGCGGAACCGACCAGCAAATTGACTGCTGCTGAAAGAAAGATAATCCCCATGATGGTAACCGCCGCGGGCAACTCTGATTCCTTGATAAAGTTTGCACCCTTGAGGGCGATTAATTTTCCAATATGTGAAGTATTGAACGCATCGATAAACAGTGCAGCGAAGAAAACAAGCACGAGATAGTAACCCATTGTTTCCATTGTCTGTGACATTCCCTTCACGACATCGCGATGATTTCCGAACCGTCCAGAGACGTAACCATGCACCAAACCCGGTATCAAGAAAAATAGGAAAATGATTGGCACAATCGCATTCATCATCGGAGCTCCGGGGACAGGCTTGGCTTCGAAGGCAGCGTAGATTTCGCTCTCGCCTCGTTTCACGGCGACAACAACTGGAACATCAGGTTTTAAGTTTTCGAACGCATCGCGTGCTTCTCGGATTGTTGCGACCGATGTGCTTCCGACCTTGGTGACGAGATCATCGATCAACAAGTGAGCGGTTTTTGCGGGGCCAGCGACGGATACGATTTTCGGTGGTCGCGATGAGAGGTCCTCATCCATTTCGGAAGCGTCGCCTTCACCGGCGTTTGCTTCCGCGTCGCTGTTCATGAATTCGATTCCATATTGAACCTCAGTGTTCTTGTAGGAATCCAGCTGTCCCAACGAATCCCGTAGCGTTGAATTCTGGGGAAACGCCCAAAGTACCAATAAGATCGCACCCACGAGGACTGATAGCATCCCGCATTTCATCCCAGTAACTTCAGCGTCACTCAAATCGTCCAAGGTTGGCATGTCATCAGGGTTACCGTCGACAGGTGTATTTTTCAGTCGAGGTTCAATGACCCAATCGGTTAGAAACCATCCGATCAAAACAATTAGGATGGATGATGCTGCCGTAAAGTAGATGTTGCAAAGAGGATTTACCGCGTATGCAGAATCCACCTGCTCTGCACCCGCTTGAGTGAATCCCGCGAGAAGCGGATCGATTCCCGATGGAATGAAATTCGCACTAAATCCGCCAGATACGCCAGCAAAGGCTGCTGCAATTCCGGCCAGTGGATGCCGTCCCGCTGCGTAAAACATAACGCCGCCGATCGGTATCACTAAAACGTATCCAGCATCCGCCGCGGTATGGCTAACCACTGCAACCAAAATCAACATTGGCGTTAACAACGATTTCGGTGTCGCGATCAACATCGTTTTCAGTACAGCATTAATAAATCCTGATTTTTCAGCGACACCAACACCGAGTAATGCAACGAGGACCACACCTAATGGGTGAAACCCAACAAATATTTCAACCATCCTAGAGAGGAAATCGGCGCCCTTTTCCAAGGAAATAAGATTCACGACTTTAATCGGTTCTGAGGCGCCGGGCATCGTCTCGGTAAACGTCATCGTGGAGAATATTGCAGACATGCCCCAGACAGCGAACAGCCCAACAAGAAACAACACGGCGGGGTCGGGAAGTTTGTTTCCCATCCACTCAATGAAATCGAGGAATCGCACGATCAGGCTTTTGCTAGAAGCCGCATTGGTTTTAGGAGATTCTTTTGGATCCGACATGTTTAGATCGTCCGAATATGAAAGGATGATTTGGGCGGATTTTTAAATTAAAGCAACGCCACTGTCTTAAGCAAAACAACATTATGATCGGCAATAATTTCGCACGAAAGAGGTAGCCGGATCTTGTCTTTACGTTCGTCTGTTTCGCATTTTTGGGGACTCGACAACCGATTGCAAGGTAGCGTGTGTGCGTCTGCGTCTGCGCGTGCGACGAATCTGTTTGTTGTGGCGTTCTCACACAACCTTTTACTTTGCCCGATAGCACCAGCATTTGCATTTGCTCTGCTTCGCATCTGTCACAAGAAGTTTTCATCACCAGCTCGAACAACGGACGGAATCGTTGGGGATTTCAGATCGCTATTGCGATAATGCAACCCACATATTGCCAATGATTGTCACACAAATTACCGGCGGGATTGTCGTTGAATTCGCTGCAAAACTGCGCTATAGAATGTCATTTGAAGTTTAGGCCAAGAATTTGAATCACTGGCGAGGTGGCGGAGTCTAGCGAGTTCATCACCGGTTTAGTCGACCGGTCTATTGGTAGCGGTTGTCTTACGTTTGATGTTTCCATCGGTATTCTGGGGAAACGGCAGTTTGGGGAAATGGTGGTTTGGGGAAATGGTGGTTGGCCATCGAGGATTGTATATGTCGTCATTGCAATTGTGGGACCGATTGCAATTTTGGGAGTCGTTTTGTTCGTGTTCAAGAGAGGGCACGATACGCTCATCGAACTTTCTCATTGTGGATTAACGTATTGAATGGCACGGATTATACTGTTTCGTTTACAAATATTGCTTCCGCTTGATTATGCCTGTTCCCAAATTAGCTTTCCCGTTGTTTTTCATTACCTGCTGGTCACTAAGTTCACAGCTCAACGGACAGTTGCAGTATCCGATCGACGTTGCGGTTTCGGGTGACGACTTAATTGTCGTGGATCGGAATTTGCCTGGTATTTTTAGGGTTGCCTCGGATGGGGCGTTGTCTGAAGTTTTCAAGGCCTCCAAGAAATTTCGGACGCCGCTGAATGCTGTTCGGTGTGTTGCGGTTTCGGCAGATGGCGATTTGTTTTTCGGTGACAGTTCGACGAGACAGATCTATAAATTTGAGGGAGCGAAGCCAATTCCAATTTTGACGAACCGAGTCGGAATCGGAGTGCCATACGCAATGGTTTTTGACAAAGGCGGGAATTTATTTGTTTCCGATCTCGAAGCGCCAGGAAGGATTTATAAAATCCCTGCTGGAGAAACAGAACCACAGCAATTTGCCATTCAGCCGGCAGTCCGCGGACTTGCAATCGATCAGGATGGGAACTTGATTGCAGTAACGGGTCTAAAGGAAGCGGTCTTGAAGTTCACGCCCGATGGAAAACGATCTGTTTTGATTGATAACCGCCCGTTTGAGTTTCCTAATTCGCTCTTGATTAAAGGAGACGCTATGTATGTCTCGGACAGTTACAAAAAATGTGTTTGGAAAATTGGTAGCGATTTGAAACCGGTTGCTTGGTGTGTCGAGGGCATCTCTTACCCTGGGGGCATGGCCATTGGCGAAAGTGACGTATTGGTAACCGATTCGAAGGCGAAAAAGGTGTTTCGAATTTCGCCCGAAGGTAAAGCTGTGGAGGTGGAAATCAAGTAACGCCGCCCGAGCCAAGTGGGCGGCGTAGGGTTTTGAACCGTCACGGAAAAATTGAATCGTAACTGGTGGTATGCGATCGTTCCGTGCGACACATGGCACTGATTGCCGGGATTCTTGAGTACAAAGTTTCCACAACTCGGGAACTTTTTGATGCCGAAAGTGGTTGGCGTGATGCCTCCGGGATACTGAATGTAAGCTCGATTCATTCAAATTTCTTCCAAGAGCGGATGATCCGGGGAGCCCGGGCTTTCAGCTTTTTCAAAATTGGGATTTCTGGTCATTGACCATCCCAGCGAACGGCGTAACAATGGTGGATCACTTTCTGCGGTGAAGTGGGCTCCGTGAGGCGGAGCCGTGAATCGGGTCAGGCCTTAACCGGAGCAGCCCTAAGCGGGGTACGTTTGTGCGGAGCCCTCTTGACCGCAGGAGTTTTATCCTCGGAATTTGGGCTCGCG